>JAYUVL010000299.1:0-11481 GCA_043754075.1 Cytophagales bacterium
TTTTGTGGTTGTTTAGCTCAAGCATAAGCCGATCAAAACGCGAGGTTTCATTTTAACTAATTGAATATCAAGTTTTTGAAATTCCAAAACATACTCTAATTGCCAAGGGGATCAACATTATCCACGAACATGAATGGCCGAGCGGATTCCAGTACTGCTATTTCCTCGGTCCGGATCAGCACGTGCTGGAAATTGTACAAACGGGGATGTGGGGCGATTTAATGTAACTTATTTCATCTCTTCGTAGTCTACATAATCGCCACCAAACTTGTCCTTGCGGGCACGCGAGTTGGTGGGGTGAACGCGGACATCGCCCTCTTTTTGGTAGCCTTCGCCCACCCACCCCGACAAACGCTGGCCGAACCTCAAAATGGCCCGCCCAAATCGGTAGCACACATAGACGAAAAGGCCAAGTAAAAGCAAAAATTTCATTGCAATATAGGATTTGGGAAACCGATTTGGTGCAGCACCCTACACAGTAGATGGGCAAATATAGGCTTAAGTGTCACATTTTCCTCACTCCCAAAGCCCCAACTGTGCACCTTTATGGATTTTAACAGTCTAAAGATTTTGTTTCACGCATTTTTTTTTCTAAATTTGCCAAAAGACCAGTAAAGCTATGATGCTATCCATTTTATTGTTTCTCGGAAGTTTGGGCGGTTGGGAGATTCTATTGATTCTCTTTGTCGTTCTTTTGTTGTTTGGTGCAAAGAAAATCCCTGAATTGGCCCGAGGTTTGGGCCGAGGGATCCGCGAGTTCAAAGATGCCACCAAAGACATCAAGGACGAACTGGAAAAAAGTGTACAAGACGACCCCAAGCGCACATAATACGATTGCAAGACTTGTCAAATCTCACCCATTTGGCAAGTCTTGCAGTTTTTGTAGCCCATCCGTTTTTCCTGAACCCATTTGGAAGTAGTGGTTTGGGTAAGCGAGTGTTGCTCGTTCACAAATAATTATCAACTAACCTATTACCAGACTTGTACTCATCGTATCAAGAAATACGTGCGGCACTGGATCAAAAACAAACTACTTGTGAAGCAATCGTTCGTCATTATTTGGGTCAAATTGCCCAATTGAATGACCAATTGAATGTTTTTTTGCAAGTTTATGCTGATGAAGCATTAGTGCGGGCGGAACAGATCGACGCAAAAATTCAACATGGCAAAGCGGGCAAGCTCGCAGGCATGGTGGTGGGCCTCAAAGACGTGATCTGTTACAAAGATCACCGATTGCAGGCTGGCAGTCGCATTTTGGATGGTTTTAAGTCACAATTTTCGGCCACCGTGGTTGAGAGGTTGATGGCTGAAGACGCCATTATCATTGGCCACCAGAATTGTGACGAGTTTGCCATGGGGTCGTCCAATGAAAATTCTGCTTTCGGCCCCACCCGCAATGCGCTAGACCCTTCGCGGGTGCCCGGTGGTTCTTCGGGTGCTTCGGCAGTGGCCGTCCAAGCGGGCATGTGCACCGTGTCCCTCGGGTCAGACACGGGCGGCTCAGTGCGCCAGCCGGCCGCCTTTTGTGGCATTGTCGGCTTGAAACCCACTTATTCGCGGGTGTCAAGGCACGGTTTATTGGCGTATGCTTCCTCCTTTGATGTGATCGGAATTTTGGCCCCCGAAGTGGCCGATGCCGCTCTGGTGCTCGAGGTAATTGCCGGGGCCGATGAGTTTGACAGTACAATTTCCCAATTGCCCGTCCCAGCTTATGCTGAATTGCGGCCACTGGCATGCAAACCGACCATTGCCTACATCAAAGAAACAGTTTTCAGTTCTGGGCTGAGCCGTAGCGTGCAGCAATCCACCTTGGCTGCGCTTGGTGCGCTCCGAAACGAAGGCTATACCGTGGACGAGGTAGATTTCCCCTTGCTCGAGTATGTGCTGCCGACTTATTATATCTTGACCACCGCCGAGGCCAGTACCAACTTGGCCCGCTACGACGGGGTGCGTTATGGGTATCGCAGCCCCAATGGCACCGATCTGGAATCGATGTACAAAAAAACCCGGTCCGAAGGTTTTGGTGAAGAAGTAAAACGCCGGATCATGCTTGGCACATTTGTATTGGGGTCAAGCTACCAAGATGCCTATTTTACCAAAGCCCAGAAAGTGCGCCGCCTAATCCAAGAACGGACCAATGAACTACTGGCCCACTATGATTTTTTGGTGTCGCCCACCACTCCAACCACGGCTTTCAAGATCGGCGCGCTCGATGGCAACCCCTTAGAAATGTATTTGGCCGATATTTTCTCGGTTCAGGCTAATGTGGCGGGCATCCCGGCCATCTCTATCCCCAACGGGGTAGATGATAACGGGCTGCCTATTGGGCTACAGCTAATGGCTGGTTACTTTGAAGAAGCAAAACTGCTGACTTTCGCTAGCACATTAGCTAAAATTTTATCTAAAATTTCAGTTTTTATATAGTATTTTGTTTTATTAAACTTTTACGAACAAGATGTCAACACATCTGACCAGATTTGCGTTTAGCACTGCACTATTGGGATCTATTTACCTTGTTGGCTCACACCAGCAAGCCCATGCTCAGGCGCAATCAGTATTTAATGAAAAAGAATACAACAAAGCGAAAAAACTTACCGACTCGTTGTTGATCAAAAAGCACGCGGATGTTGCGGTGGCCTTGTTCACCGATTTCTTTGAGTTTATCTATCCCATCGAGCAGGCTCCGGGCTTCCCCCAAGAGCTATCAATTGCCAAAGCTCCCGAAGAGATCAGCAAAGACCTGTTGTTTATCCCCCAACCCGACATTATCCATTTTGAGGACGAGGATTTGGTGTACGACTATGTGCCCAAGTTTGCCGATGATGTGCTGGAAGATCGGTTATCCTGTCTGAGTGGCTCCTTCCCGTTGGCCTTCAACCCCCAGGTGCGTGGCTTTATTGATTATTTTGCCCTTAAACGCCGTGATTATACCCTCCGGATGCTGGGCAAGAAAAATGTTTTCTTCCCCTTGTTTGAGAAATACCTGAAAGAATATGGCATCCCCGATGAGCTCAAATACTTGTCCATTGTAGAATCGGCCCTTAATCCCAAGGCCCGTTCGCGGGCAGGCGCAGTCGGGTTGTGGCAGTTTATGCCCGCCACTGGCCAGATGATGGGCCTGAAGCAAAACAATTACGTGGATGAACGGATGGATCCCGAAAAAGCCACGATTGCAGCTTGTAAATACCTCCTTCAACTGTATAATTATTTCGGGCAAAATTGGGAGTTGGCCCTAGCCGCATACAATTCTGGCCCCGGCACTGTACAGCGCGCCATCCGGCGCTCTGGTGGGAAGACCGACTTCTGGAAAATCTACCACTTGCTGCCCGCCGAGACCCGTTCTTATGTTCCCATGTTCACGGCCGTCACCTATATCATGCACTACGCCGAGGAACACAACTTGATCCAGGATCAGCCCTATTATTCCATCCCGTACGCCACCGTATCGATTGAGCAAACCTTGAACGTCAAGGCATTGGCCCAGAAGTTAAACATTTGTACCGATGATTTGGAAGAGCTAAACCCTGAATTGAAGAAAGGGGTGGTTCCCCCCACTGGCAATTATGCGCTTCGCATTCCCGCCGATCGGGCAGAGTATTTTTATCAGAACAAATGGGAAATCTTGGAAAGTTCGCGCACCTTTGGCCGCGAAGTATATGCCAAGCGCCAGAGCAAATATGCGCGCTACGCCAACGCGAACCGTTCCGAAGCGGGTGAAGTGGGCGAAGAACTAGAGGCTAGCACTAAGCGCATTACTACCAAGACCATCCTCCATACCATCCGCCGGGGAGAGTCCCTTGGGTTGATTGCTCAACGCAATGGAGTGACTATCAAGCAATTGCGCCAGTGGAATAAACTATCTGGCAACAAGTTGATCGCGGGGAAGAAACTTAAGATCATCAAATCCGTCAAAGGATCAGTAGAAACCAATGACCCCGAAAATAACGGTGAACTTTTGGCTGAGCAAAAGTCTGGTGCTCCCAAGCGTGACAGCAAAGTAATTGCACCGGCTGCCCTGCCCAAAAATCAAAAGCCCAAGGCCGAAACGCCCAAAGTTGCCGCCAACGAACAAGGGGAAAGCAAAAAAGGTGGAGAATTGTATCATGTGATCCGCAGTGGAGATTCACTTTGGGCCATCGCCCAAAAATATGGCCTCAATGTGGAGCAATTAAAAAAACTTAATGCCATGCGGGACAATAAAATCAAAATTGGTCAAAAGTTGAAAGTTGGATAATTCTGCTGATTTTTTGGCCCCCCTAATTACCCCCCGAAGGATTTCAGAATCTTTGGGGGGTAACTATTTATTCGGGTGGCGAGCATAAGGTAGGGAGAAGCCCAGTACAACAATTGAGCTGGTGGACCACCCATTGCGCCCAAAGTTGGGGCCAGCCCAACAATTATCAGTGGCGATCCGCATGGAGGCCCCCCATTTGCGCTACCTCCTGTTTTTTGTGCCTTGCCGCCGCCCCTGCCCGCCCTGCATACGCTGAGTGCCCTCCTCTGGGCAACTTCGGCACGGTATCTGCAATAATTTATTGGAATTATTCAATGTTAATCTCACTAATATCAATTGGCACTAGCGGAAGTTGTCATCGCTGGTATGGCTTTAAGTTGGGTGTGATAGTGACTTATTCAATTCATTTGGGAATATGCAAAAGCGTCCGTTGTTGACAAAATCTGCTTTACAACACTTTGCTACCGATCGCAGCTACGAAAGTGGTACTAGTTACTACATGAAAGGCGCTGTAGGCAAAGTTACTTACGATGGAACCGTGTTCACTGCTTATGTCCAAGGCTCGGAGCTATACATAGTACGCCTCCGGATTACTAACGGGCGGGCCGAAAAGCATTGTAGTTGTGCTTATGCCAAGGACAGCCTTTGCAAACACGCTGTTGCGGTGGCATTGGCAGTAATCAATGGCCAATATGGTTCGATCGATGCCAAGCCGCCTGTCCAGCAAAGTGCCGAGACGGAACCGATGCTCTACGAAGTGGAGGATTTGTTGGCCAAAGCTGACGAAAGATCCAAATCGGCTTTTCTGCGGGAATTGCTGGCCAAGAATGCTGAATTGCGGGAACTCTTCATCCGTTATACAACGCAATATCCAACCACCCTCGCCGCCTGATGCCTTTTCCCAAGATCACCATTGTTACTCCCTCCTACAATCAGTCCCCATACTTGGAGGCCACCATCCAGTCGGTGTTGGCCCAAAACTACCCCAACTTGGAATACTTCGTGGTAGATGGCGGGAGTAGTGACCGATCGGTGGAAATCATCCAAAAATATAGCGACCAATTGGCTTGGTGGGTCAGTGAGCCCGACCAAGGCCAGAGCGAGGCCATTAACAAGGGGCTGGCTCGTGCATCGGGCGAGGTGATCACGTGGCTCAACAGCGACGATCTGCTGGCCCCCAATGCCCTGCACACCGTAGCCTCCCTCTTTACCGACCATCCCAAAGCGGGGCTGGTGCACGGCGAGAGCACCATTTTTTGGGGCAATGTCCATCAACCCACGAAGCAAGTGACCAAAGCCGCACTGGGGGATGATGTAGCCCTCCAAAGCTTGGGCGGGATGCCCTTTGCCCAGCCATCGGCTTTTTTCCATCGGCGGGCCATCGATGCTTTTGGGCTGCTGGACCAGGGCCTGCACTACGCGATGGACTACAACTTGTTTGCCCAGATCGCCCTAAACCATGAGATGATCCAGTCCTCGGCCCGGCTGTCCTATTATCGGATGCACGATGAGAGTAAAAGCACGCTGCACAATGCACACTTTGCCCGCGAATATGCGGTGATCATTGGCCGTTTGCTCCGAGCTTTCCATCATGCAGCGCCTCTAATTGACCTATTGCAGAAACATGGTTTGCCAGTAGAGGGGGATGTGACCTATTCCGCCCCGCCAAAGTGGTCCTTTGCGCAGCTGCAAAGTGCGGTTGCCTATAACCTAAAATCACAATTGACCTTCTACTATGAGGGATTGGCGATGCGCCAAGTTTGCCAAGTGGCTGCCGCATTGGCGGAAATCGCCCCTGCTTTTTTCCGGCGGTGGCCCCAACTGCAAATTGCGCGGCAGAGAGCTACTTACTTGCCCGCTCCCCTGATAGGTTGGCTAAGAAAGTTCGCTAGGTAAAGTACATCTGCCATCTTTGGAATATTTTATGTTAAGAGATAGCATAGGCAAGTTTGATTCGCTTAAATTTGTGAACCTCAACCCCGACTAATCAATTCTCAGGTATGAAAAAAGCCATCACCGTTCATTTATTGCTATTGGCGCTCACTTTGCTGCTGGCAACCCACCAGATCGAGGCGCAAGCCACCAAAAAACGCCCTGCCAAAGGGGCTAAAACCACTACTAACCAAGCAGTTCCCAAACCAAGTGCTGAATCGGCAGTAGTGAAAATCACGAAAGATTTTGTTAGTGCCTACAGCAAACTGACCGAAACCAAGGACAAACAAAGTGTCCTGACTTTTATGCACGAAAAGGTAACGTCCGATCTGGTGAATGCCGATATCGGCGGGCGGGTGCGCAATTTTACCAGTGATTTTGAAGGATTTGACAATCATCTTCAACGATTGGTAAATGCCGAGGGCCTCAAATTGACCTACCAACTGAAACAGATCATCCAAGACTACCAAGGCGAGCAAGTGGGTGTAACGGCCTACACTGCCGAGTACCAAATGGAGCGAGATGGCAGCGTATGGGAGCGCGGCAACGAAACCGTGACCCTTACCTTAAAGAAAATCAACAACGAGTGGAAAATAATCCATTATGCCACCGTGACGATCGAAGATGAAAAG
Source organism: Cytophagales bacterium (assembly GCA_043754075.1). Classification (GTDB taxonomy): domain Bacteria; phylum Bacteroidota; class Bacteroidia; order Cytophagales; family Thermoflexibacteraceae; genus JALONO01. Next base: position 6,799 of record JAYUVL010000299.1, read on the forward strand.
TTGCGTGGTGATTGTTTTTGTGAGGTGTTTGAGTCTAGGCCAGGCAACTTCGTGACCAAGACCATAGTGCCCGGGGGGCGCAACTACGATGCCTTGTTGCACAACTTTGAGTTTATCGCCCGGACTACCGGGAGGGTGATCAAGGTAGATGCGTTATCGTTCCGTTGGGAAGACAACGGCGAAATCTATTACGATGACGGTGCGCCGCGAGTAAGTTCAGTGGCAGCTACTCTGTCGGGTCGCCTTTTGGGCACTGCCCCTGAAAAATCAGAAGCCATTTTTCTCATTTTAAAAGAATATTTTTACAAGGAAAGCTGTGCCAATATCAAAATCCGCAAAAAATAGGCGCGATTTGCAACTATGGTTGTTGATCTGGATGTCGTTTTCGGTAACTCCCTTGTATGCACAGAATGGCTGGGGGAGTGGTGCTTCCACGTATGTAGAAGATTTTGCCAAAAAAAGCATCGCCATTAAAAACCGGGAAGATGTGGAAGCGCTTTCCACTTATTTGACGCGTGATGTTTCGGTTTCATATACTTTGATTGCCCTGAATGGTCAAAAAAGAAGGGTGCACGGCGATTGGCGGGAGTTCTTGAGGAACATGGAAACGCAACTGACCGATAGCTCAGCGGAAAAGAAGTACGAAATGCGCGGAGTCAAATATGATACTGAAGTAGGGAACTACGCGATCGCCACCTATCAACTGGGTTATGTGCAGTACCGAGGTGGGCAAGCGCAGACCAAAGGCACGGAAACCGTGACCGTTACTTGCCGCAAAGTGGATGATACGTGGCTAATCACGGATTTTAATTCTATTGGAATTGAACTGGAACGCTACCGGGGTAGTTGTATGTGCGAAATTTTTACTTCAGAAGAAAATAAATTCACTACTAAAACGATTGCACCCAACGGCAAATCCTACCAATCGCACTTGTTTGAATTTGTATTTTCCGTTTGCGACCACCGAAACCAAATATATGCCATCACGGCAGGCAAAAATTTCTATAAATGGCTTATCAATGGCGAAGTCTATTTAATGGCATCGCCCGAGGATTGCACCACTCAACCTACTACCGCATTGGGGCTGGCGGCCAACAAGGTAGAGGTGGTGAGGATAATTATCGAGAAGCATTTAATGTTGGCCAACTGTGCCACCGTCTCTGTCAAAAAATAGCCCAGTAGTGGTTAGAAATAAATTTCCACGGTTGTTCCTTGGCCTATTTGAGAACGGATCTCGATGCGACTTTGGTGTGATTCGGCAATGGATTTGGCGATGGACAATCCCAGCCCCAAGTGCTGAGTCGGATCTTTGGTGGTAAAGAAGGGCACAAACAGATTTGCCAAGACTGATTTATCCATGCCCACCCCGTTGTCAATAACACAGATTACTGGCCCGGTGCCGGTCAGTTGCGTCTGGACGGTCAGGCTTGCGACAACGTTGGGTCTCGGGATGGCGGCCAAAGCATCCAAGGCATTGTCTATCACGTTGAATAGGAGTTGGGCCAAAAGGCTAGGGTTGCCCGATACGACTAGTTCAGTGCCCAAAATGGTCTTGATTTCCACCTGATTACCGATTTTTGGGGCCAACAAGTCCAGCACTTCGCTCACTACATCGTTTAGATCCACCTGTGCTTCCCATTTGGATTCGGTATTGGCAAAATTGGCCAGTCGCTTGGTCTGCAAAGCCACTTGGCTCAAGTTCGATCCCAACTGCCCAATCCCGCTCTCAATGTCCCGGCTGAGGGTGTCAAGTCCCAAAATTTCCCGGAAAGCCCCTAATTCGGCCCATTTGGCCGCAAAGTCAATCTCCAAGTTCAGTTCGGCATAACGGTCGATGAGGGATTGCAGATCGGCTACGTCGCCCCGCACCTGTGGCAACAGCCCCAGTGAAGCGGCAATCGGTTGCTGGAGGTGTTGGGCCAGGCTAGAGGCCAGCCTGCCAATGCTTGCCAGTTTTTCAGAGGCAATCAGTTTTTGTTTGATCAATCCCAGATCGGCCGTCAATAGGTTGATGGCCTCATCTTTATTGGCCAGTTGGGTTGCTTTGTCGGCCTGCTCTTGCACCATTGTGGCAGCGGTCTGGGCCAGTTGCTGTTGCAGGGCTAGGCGCTCGGTCACATTTGCCCCCGTGATCAGGGTGAACATTGTCCCGTCATCGCTGCGCTGGCGGGCGAGGGTCAAGTCATATCGTTCGGCGGTTGGCCCGGCTTCAAGTTGGAACTGTTCCAACTCGCCCCGGTACATCTGCGCCAATGAAGGTTGGTGGTCTTGGAGCCAAATTGCTTGATCGAGCGACTGCCCAATTTCACAAGTCAATACCGATTGAGTGCGGGGGTTTGCCCATAAGTACCGGCCTTGAGCGCTGACAATGGCCAAGGGGGGCGGAGCGAAGGTGCACAGGGTACGGAAGTAACGTTCGTTTTGGGTGAGGGCATCCATCTTCACTTTCTGGCCCGTCCGCTGGCGGAATGCCATGACAATGCCATTGACTGCCCCGACGTGCTCGAGGTTAGTAAACATTGCCTCGATCCATTGCGGGCTTGAGCCGGGCAATTGGAGATAAAAATCGGCTTGAATCGGACTGCCCGACTGACGACGGGTGAGATCGAACGCAGTATGGCCCGATTGGTCAAAATATTGGCTAAGATTGCTACCAATGGCAACTGCCCCACCCAAATGGGCGGCCAAATTGTGGGTTGCCACACGTAGCATACCCGACTGATCTAACAAGGCTACCGATTCGCCCCGGCATTGGGCCAGTTGGTGCCACAGTTCTTTTTCTACTCCCAAAGACTGCCAGTTGGCCCGTTCCCGGGTCACGTCGCGCAGGAAATAGGCAGTGCCTTCTTCCCCTGAATCCAGGGCCAGGGTGAGGCTGGCATGCTCGTAGATCGGCCCCTGCATTAGTGGGTCGGAGGCGGCCATTTGGGCCAAGATCTTGGGCAGCGAATATTGATCGATGAGGGCTTGGCCAAGTTGATTGGCAAAATAAAGTGCTTGCTGTGGGTCAATAACCAAGATCGGGTGCGGAGCCACATTGGCCACTTGGGTCAGAAACTGTTCCCGGGCTGCCGCCGCCCGGCGTTCGCGGTTGCGCTCGGTTACATTGCGCACGCTCACCACCAGGGCGCCCACGGCATCTTTGGCCAGACAATTCCTGACGGTAAGTTCGGTCTCCTGGTCTCCACCCCCAGCCAGACGGATCCGGGCAGTAGTGTAGGCTGGCTCATCTACCTGATTAAATACGGCGTTCATGGCCTTGAGCACCGGCCCGGCCTCATCGGGCGGGAACAAACTGATAAAAGCTTTTTGCTTGTGATCGGGCAAACGATGGCCAAATGTTCGGAAAAAGGGCTCGGACAAATACTTGATATTGCCATTCTCGTCCAATGCAGCCACTGGTTCCTCTTGGTTGTCGAGCAGCATCCGATAGAACCGTTCGTTTGCCACTGCCCCGGCCAGTTCCTCTTTCAAGGCGGATACATTGGTCTTGGTGTACCACACCTCGGTCACAAAACCGTTTTCAATCACACAGGCATAATTTTTTTGGTAACGCACCAGCTGGTCATTGGCATCGGCTTCCAAGCTGTCTTCATCGGTGAAGTGGTGGCCATGCTGCACCATCTGGCGCATTTGGCTCATGGCGTGCTTGCCTTGGGGGTTTTTGAACAAATTGCCAAACGTCATGCCAAGCATCCCAGCGGGCGATCCATAGCCCGACATAACGGCCAAGGACTGATTTGCATCGGTCAAGTGGGCTTGTTGGTACAGTTCCCGGATCTGTTTTTCCGGTTCATGGTGGATGTTGATAGGTGGGGTAACTTCAAAATGGGCAATCCCAAATTGCACCGACTTGAGAAAGTTTTGGTGGCGTTTGGTGATGGTGAAACGGGCCTGTTCGCTATTGTCCAGTGCCTGCCCCAACTTGGATACCGTTGCCTTTTCACTGGCCAAGTTGGCCGTTAACTGGCCGATGGTCGTCTGGAGCGCCTCGGCTTGGGCTTCCAGTTGGCCGATCTGGGCCCGGTGGGCAACGGTCACATTTTCTAGCTCTGCTCGATCCTGCTCCAGTTGGGCCTTGGCTTGGCAAAGATCCCCTATTTCAGCCGATTGTTGCACTGTTTTCTGGCGCAGGGCCTCGAGCTCTCCCATCAATAGCTGGTGCTGTTTGGTCAGTTTTTGGTAGCAAGCATCAGCCTCGGTCAGTTGCTGATCGCGTTGGGCTTCCAGTGCAGCATACTGGGCCCGCTGCCAAACAATCAGTTGGTGCCCTTTCGGGATGGCATAGGCCCGCACCACGGCCAAGCACCCCAATGCCAGCAGGGGCAAAACTGCGTAGTAGCCTTCGGGTTGCACGCCCAGCCAGTAGGCAGTGGCCAAGAGCAGCAGGGCCGCAATGGCAAGTAGGACATCAACCAGCCCAGGGGAAACTTGTTGGGGAGCAGCGGGCGGCGGCAGTAGTTTTTCCATCGTATCATTAATTTGGCGGTGTGAAGATAGTGGCTAAATCGCAAAAGTTTAATTCTTATAACTTTGCCCCAAAGACGTACCCATGCGCTCACGCTTGCTCTATCCATTGCTCATTGGCCTTGTGGCCGCCATTTTCTTTATTCCCTACCTTGGGGGGATCCATTTATTTGATTGGGACGAGGTGAATTTTGCCGAATGCTCCCGCGAAATGTT
>JAYUVL010000300.1:0-2962 GCA_043754075.1 Cytophagales bacterium
AAATTCAGGATTTCCACGCCAAAATGGGCAAAAGTGATTTTAGCCTGAGTGGTCTGATTGACAGTGTGTCAGTTGCCTCGCAGATGAAAAGCAAAAAAGTGCTGAATTTCAAAGCCACGGTGCTGGATCTGGACGAGCTGCTCACCCTGCCCACCCAGGTGGCCGCACCGGCCTCGCATCCATCAACCCCGGCCCAGCCCGACCATGACAGCGGCTTTAATCTGTTTGCGGTGCCTTTTCCCAAAGTAGCTATCCAGTTGGAAATCGGAACGCTCCGTTACAAAAAGTACTTGGTCAATGAACTGACGGGCAAGTTGAGGACTACGCCCGATCATCATTTGTACATTGACACCCTGGCCATGCAAACTGCCGGGGGGCGGGTAGGGATGGCGGGGTATTTCAATGGCTCCAACAAGAGCAAGATCTACCTCAAGGGCAAAATCAAAGTAGCTGATCTGGATTTTGATAAACTATTTTATAAACTTGATAATTTTGGGCAAGATTATTTGGTGAGCGATAACCTGCACGGCAAGTTATCAGGCACGATCGATGCCAACGTGCGGATGCACACCGACTTTACCCCCGACTTGCAAGAAACCCAGGCGCACATTGAGGGTACGATCAAAGAGGGCAGCATTCAGCAATTTGCCCCCTTCCGCGCGATGTCGGCTTTTTTTGCCGACAAAGATCTGGACAACATCCGTTTTGCGGAAATGACCAATACCTTTGACTATCAAAATGGGGTGATCAGTTTTCCCAAAATGGAGATAGCCACTAATATCGGCTACATTTTTATCCAAGGGAAGCAAAGTTTGGATACGAGCATGGATTATGAAGTGCAGGTACCACTGAAAATCATCAAGCAAGCCACCTGGGACTACTTGTTCAAACGTAAAAAGTCGGTGCAAGCTAGCCAGACTGCACCGGGCGCCGACGAGGTGGTGGAAGACATCATCAGCTCCCAGGAAAAGGGGTACAAAAAAATCGTCAACATTCGCATTAATGGCAAACCCAGCAACTATACAATCAAGTTGGGCAAGAGCCGAGAAAACTAACGCGGCCCCAAAGTTGCGCAGGTACGTGCCATTGATTGCACAAACCGCCCAATATCCGGATCGCACTCCTGGCCAACCCTGGTTTCCATTGTTAGAGTGTTGGTAATAGGGATAATATTGATGATAATATTTTCTATTTTAGCCATTGTAGGCGGGCTTGTCCTTAAATGGGCCTATTTTTGTGCCATCGTTGTGGCAAACTTCCCCTTGTACCATTTATGCAAAATACAAAGAAATTCAGATTGGCCGGATGGGTTTTCCTGATCGCTAGCTTGGTTTTTGGGAGCCAGTTGGTCAGGGCACAAGACCATCAGTTTACCCAGTTCTACGCATCGCCCCTTTACATGAACCCGGCTTTTGCGGGCACTACCCCCCATTTTCGGTTTGCGGCCATTTACCGGAACCAATGGCCCAATATTCCGGGGGCCTTCCAATCCATGCAGGCCAGCCTAGATTATAACTGGGATTATTACGACACGGGGATTGGCATGCTGCTTTCCCACAACCGGGTGGGCGGCCCCGGCTTGGTCAACACTTCGGCAAATTTTTTCTATTCTTACCAAATCAATATTAACCGCTCTTGGGTCGCCCGGCTGGGCCTCAACGGGGGCATCGGCTTTACGAGCATTGATTTGAGCCGACTCACTTTTGAGGATCAACTGATCAACGGCGGCCCCACTGCCGAGCAGCTTTCGCTGCGCCCGCTGATCACGCCCAATGTTGGCGTGGGGGGCACGATTTACAGCCGCCAATTCTGGTTTGGGGCCGCCGCCCATAACCTCACCCGTCCGCAGCGGTCGTTTCTCTCCCCAGATGAGCGGCAGGCCATCCGGTTCACGGTCCAAACGGGCGTAAAAATCCCCCTTGATGGCCAAGGGGAAGACACGAAAGTCAGTTTGTCGCCCGCCGCCCTTTATCAGGCCCAGGGGATTTATGACCAATTGGATTTGGGGGTAAATTTCTTCTACGAACCCATGATCATGGGCATTTGGTACCGGGGCATCCCCATCCAGCAAAACATCCGGGGCAATCCCAACCAAGACATGCTGGCTGGGTTGATTGGGGTAAAGTTTGGCAACTGGACGGTCAGTTACAGCTATGACATCACGTTTTCTTCGCTCAATAATTCCGGGGGGGCGCACGAGGTGTCGCTCATCTACGCGCCCAAGTACGATCAGCGGCGCAAACGGGGCACCAAACACATCGACTGCCCGATGTTGTTTTAGTCTTTGCCCAGCGATTACAGTTCAGTCGCCACTATTTGTCCTGCCTTGTTGGTGTAGAACTGGGGGACAATCTGTTTTTTCCGCTCCACAAAACCGCCATAGTGCGCAGAATTGGCCGTGCGTTGATCCAGCACTTGGTCAAAAATACCAGCCAACCCCAAAAAAAGTTCGCAGATTTCCCGCACCCCGTGGGCTTGGCCGCTGTGCCCGGTCACGTAGTCGCACAGCCCGTGGGCCTTGACGTAGCGTGTGAATAGGGGGCTGGCTGAACGGCGCACCAGAAAGCGCAGCCCACATAGCTTGGCCAAGGAGAGATCCAGTACATCGTCGAACACAAACGCTGTTTGGCTGGGCGTGAATCCATGTTGATCGCCCAAGAAATGCAGGGCGGCGGCTTTATCGGCAACCCGATAAACGACGGCATCAAAATTTTCGCGCTGGGCCAATTGAAAGGCGGAGGGGTTGTGCTCGCCCGTGACGATGCCCGTGAACGGCATTTGGCCCTGCAAGCAATAAATGCCATAACGGAGGTAGTTGGTCCCGGCCGCGTCGGGTTCAGCAAACAGGCTGCCCGCGCCTTCACCCTTGGCCCCGGCATTGAACACGCCGTCCCAGTCAAACAGGAAAGCCCGGATGGAACGTGCTTTTTCGGCCAGTTCGGCCGCTGGGGCAACAAATTCG
>JAYUVL010000301.1:0-15928 GCA_043754075.1 Cytophagales bacterium
TGATGAACGAACTGGGCAAAATCAAGCGGGTGCAGCAAAAGGTGCTGGCCGATGCTCCCCACGAAGTATTGCTGGTGCTGGATGGCAGCACGGGACAAAATGCATTTATCCAGGCCAAGGAGTTCACCGCAGCTACCGAAGTGACGGCCCTGGCCATCACCAAGCTCGATGGCACGGCCAAGGGTGGCGTGGTAATTGGTATCTCGGATCAGTTCCGGATCCCGGTAAAATATATTGGAGTGGGTGAAAAAATCGAAGATTTGCAAGTATTCAACCGCCGAGAATTTGTCGATTCCCTCTTCAAGAAAAATGCTTGAGCCATCGAATATAAAACCCGGCAAAGCATTTAAAATTTGCTTGGTGTCAGTTTGGCCTGTAACTTTGGCCGAAAATAACGAAGCTACTTCTATCAATCAAACTAATTCAACCGAATGAACTGGTTTATCCAAACTTTTACAAGCACCTTGGGCCGCAAGGTACTGATGTCCCTCACTGGCTTGTTCCTTTGCCTTTTTTTGGTGATCCACCTGATCGGGAACTTGCAGTTGCTCAAAAATGATGGCGGGGAAGCATTCAACACCTATGCCCAATTTATGGGGCACAACCCACTGATCCAGATAGTTTCCATTGGCAATTTTGTGTTCATCCTGCTCCACATTTTGCAGTCCATTTTGCTCACGCTCAAAAACCGGGCAGCCCGACCAGTGCAGTACGCTTTCCAAAACAATTCATCCACTTGGGCCTCCCGAAACATGGGTATTTTGGGCAGTGCCCTCTTCATTTTCTTGGCGGTTCACCTCTCTGCCTTTTGGTGGCGGATGAAGTTTGGCGAAGTGCCCCCCATCACCTACGAGGCCGGGATCGAGGTCAAGAACTTGCATTTAGTGGCCACCGAAGCATTTAAAATCCTCCCCATCGTTATTTTTTATGTGGTGAGCATGGCATTGCTTGGGTTCCACTTGTCCCACGGGTTTGCCAGTGCATTCCAAACTTTGGGACTCAGCCACCCCAAATACACCCCCGTGATCAAAGCAATTGGCCAATTTATCAGTATCCTAGTCCCGGCAGGTTATGCCCTCATTCCAATTGTCATGTACCTAACCTGACCGAGTCGAGAAATTCCAAACAATTTTGGCAAACATCTTATTCCTTTTATTGGATAAACCAATTTGTCTATGAAACTAGACTCCAAAATACCTGAAGGGCCACTTGACAAAAAGTGGGAAAAGCACAAATTCAACCTGAAATTGGTCAACCCGGCCAACAAACGCAAGTACGATGTTATCGTTGTGGGCACGGGCTTGGCTGGTGCTTCGGCGGCAGCTTCATTGGCCGAATTGGGCTACAATGTCAAGGCATTTTGTTACCAAGATAGTCCGCGGCGGGCCCACAGCATTGCAGCGCAAGGGGGTATCAACGCTGCCAAAAATTATCAGAACGACGGGGACAGCGTTTACCGCTTGTTTTACGATACCATCAAAGGTGGCGATTATCGTTCTCGGGAGGCCAACGTCCACCGGTTGGCTGAAGTGAGCGTCAGCATCATTGACCAATGCGTGGCCCAGGGTGTGCCCTTTGCCCGCGAATACGGCGGCTTGCTCGCCAACCGATCATTTGGTGGCGCCCAAGTGTCCCGCACGTTTTATGCCCGTGGACAGACCGGCCAACAATTGTTGCTCGGCGCTTACAGTGCCATGAGTCGGCAGATTGCGGCTGGCAAAGTAAAGATGTACACCCGAACCGAAATGTTGGATCTGGTAGTGGTGGACGGCAAAGCCCGGGGCATCATTACCCGCAACTTGGTCACTGGCAAAATAGAATCCCATTCGGCGCACGCCGTACTGCTCTGTACCGGTGGTTATGGCAACGTGTTTTTCCTGTCCACCAATGCCATGGGCTGCAACGCCTCTGCCGCTTGGCGGGCCCACCGGAAGGGCGCACTGTTCAGCAATCCGTGCTTTACCCAAATCCACCCAACATGTATCCCTGTATCGGGCGAGCACCAGAGCAAGCTCACGCTCATGTCCGAGTCATTGCGCAACGACGGGCGCGTATGGGTGCCCAAGAAAGCGGATGAAACCCGGTCCGGCACCGAAATCCCCGAAGCCGATCGCGATTATTTCCTCGAGCGCAAATACCCTTCTTTCGGTAATTTGGTGCCCCGTGATGTGGCCAGCCGCAACGCCAAATACATGTGCGATGAGGGCCGGGGCGTGGGCACCTCCAAACTGGCAGTGTACCTAGACTTTGCCGATGCGATCAAACGCGACAGCGAAGCCACTATTCGGGCCAAGTACGGCAACCTGTTCGATATGTACGAAAAGATTACCGGCGAAAACCCCTACACTTCCCCCATGCGGATTTATCCCGCAGTGCATTACACGATGGGGGGCCTCTGGGTGGACTATAACCTGATGACCAACATCCCGGGACTCTATGCCTTGGGCGAGGCCAATTTCTCCGACCACGGGGCCAACCGGCTGGGAGCCTCAGCTTTGATGCAAGGCTTGGCCGATGGTTATTTTGTAATTCCTTACACCTTGGGCGATTATCTGGCCACTATTGGTTGGAATGACAAGATTGGCACCGATCACCCCGCTTTCAAAGAAGCAGAAGATAATTTGAAGAATCAGGTCAAAACTTTGTTGGGCATCAATGGCAAAAAGACCGTTGACCAGTTCCACAAAGAATTGGGCAAAATCATGTGGGATTACTGCGGGATGTCTCGCAATGCCGACGGACTGAAAGGAGCCAAGGCCAAGATTCGCGAACTCCGGGCCGAATTCTGGCGCGATGTACGTGTGGGCGGCAGCAACGAAGAGTTGAACATCACTCTGGAGAAAGCGACCCGAGTAGCCGATTTCCTAGAACTGGGCGAATTGATGATCGACGATGCCCTGACGCGCGAAGAGTCCTGCGGTGGCCACTTCCGGGAAGAATACCAAACCCCCGAAGGTGAAGCCCTGCGCAATGACGAGCATTTTGCTTTCGTTAGTGCTTGGGAATACAAAGGCCAAAACGAGCAATCGGAACTCCACAAAGAGGAACTCAATTTTGAGAACGTCAAGTTGACCCAGCGCAGCTACAAATAGGTGTTGAATTTGGTTTAAACGTCCTTATTAGCAAAAAAATAGCCATGAAAATTACGCTCAAAGTTTGGCGGCAAAAAGATGCCCACAGCTCCGGCAAAATGGTCGACTATAAATTAAACGATGTTTCCACCGAAATGTCGTTTTTGGAAATGTTTGACGTGTTGAACGAAGAACTGCTGCAAAAAGGCGAGGATCCCATTGCGTTCGATCACGATTGCCGCGAAGGCATTTGCGGCGCTTGCAGCATGTACATCAACGGCCACCCCCACGGCCCCACCCAAACCACCACTTGCCAGTTGCACATGCGGACTTTCAAGGATGGCGATACCATCGTGGTCGAGCCGTGGCGCGCCAAGCCATTCCCCGTGCTCAAAGACTTGGTTGTGGATCGAGGCGCGTTTGACCGGATCATCCAGGCTGGCGGCTTCGTTTCGGTGAACACTGGCGGCAGCCTGCCCGATGCCAACGATACCCGCATTCCCAAGGAGATCGCCGACTCGGCTTTCAACGCTGCCACTTGTATTGGCTGCGGTGCCTGCGTGGCGGCCTGCAAGAATGCCTCGGCCATGCTCTTTGTATCGGCCAAAGTGGCCCAGTTGGCCATGTTGCCGCAAGGCCAGCCCGAAAAGCAAAAGCGGGTGGAGAAAATGGTGGCCCAAATGGATGAAGAAGGATTTGGGGCTTGTACCAACACCGGGGCCTGTGCCGCCGAATGTCCCAAAGAAATTTCGCTCACCAACATTGCGCTCTTGAACCGCGAATACCTAGCCGCCAAAGCGACTTCAGATTACGTTTAGGAACTGGATAAATGGTACCCTTGGCCAAGTATCTGTATCGCCTTCCGTTTACAGTTACTTGGCCATTTGCGTACCTGTCATTGCTAGGCTCATCCCCCACCCTTTCCCAAAATGATCTGCTTGGATTTGGGCAAGCTGGTTGGAAATGTGGCTTTCAAGGGCAAAAAAAGCATAAGCCCTTCATTCTCTGCATTGGTTTATTTGGCTAGTCGTTTTCCGATAATTGGCACTATTGTGCCGACTGACCGACGGGCCGGTTGATTTACCTATTTCCCGATTGCTGGAAAGATTGCTTTGCCCGAAATTGCAAAATCAAAATAATGTTTGGAACCCTCCATGAATGGTGAAACCGAGATCAAATCAACATCGCTGATCCCGTAAATCCGTTTAATCTGGTGATAAATCGTCATCTTGCAGCATGATCGAGACGCAGCGACTGGTTTCTCTTCCGCTTGGGCAGCAAGAATTGAGGACCTATATCAACCATTTGCCCGATTTTGAGGCCAGTCACGACTTGCAGCCCTCCTACCACCAGCATACCGAAGACCTGCTCTGGATGGTAAGCGCCATCACCGAACCTACCTTTAAATTCAGCCAAAACATCAGTTTATATTACACCATTTGGGTCGTTTATAACAAAGCAACCCAACAATTAGTGGCCGATTGGGGATTTAAAGGCCCCCCCGATGCTCATGGGAGCATTGAGATTGGCTATGGCACCCACCCCGGTCAGCGGGGCCGAGGTTATATGACCGAGATCGTGGGCGGGATCGTGGCGTGGGCACGCCAGCACCCCCCGATCCGGCAAGTGCGGGCCGAGACCGAACTCACTAATTTAGCCTCACAGGCAGTCTTGCGGCACAACAAATTTGTGGCAGGGGCTGCGTACGATGGCCTCATCCCTTGGAGCTACACCATTTGAGCCCAGGGCCAAGCACGCAGCCAACGCTTCACTGTGCTTTGTCCCCCGGGACACGCGAGCCCACTTGGCAAGTGGCTGCGTGGCGCACCGGAAAACGGCAAGATCGCGCTATGAAGCACATCGAGTGGGCCTTGGCATGGAGCGACCCCGCCAAGTCCACCATTGCCGCTTCGGCCACCGTCACATTGGGCCGCAGCACCACTTCGCTGAACTGGCCGCTCCCGTCGGGATTTTCCAGTAGGGTGCCACTGGGTTGGTCGGAATAACCAATCACAACCACTCCCGCCTCAGCGCACAAGTGCAAGAACCAGAGGGCATGGCAGCTCGCGAGCGAGGCCACCAGTAACTCTTCGGGGTTATAGCGGCCGGGATCACCGCGAAAAGCCGGATCGGCCGATCCCAAGATAGTGGGCTTATCCGCCGCCCTAATTTCATGGTTGCGCGAGTAGGCGCGGTAGTGGCTGGTGCCTTGGCCCAAGTTTCCAGTCCAGTCCAAAGCAAGCGCATACTGGTGAGTTTTCATGGAACGAAATTAAATCAAGGAAGGACGATTTTAGTGATTCAATGGGAGCTAGCCTCTATTTTTGAGACTCGACTTGCCAACAAATCCCAAAAAACGCCTTCTAAAAATTGAAAAACTCACTAATTTAGCACATAGTTTGCCAGAACTCATTTAAGTGGCTGACGAGTTGTTCATTTATGAAGAAACTTAACCAACAATGGTATGCAAAAAATATTTGAAAATCCTTACTTGGAAATGTACAGCTTGGCTGATGAACTGCCCAGCACGATCTTTGGCTATTGGAAAGGTTATTGGGAATTGGGGGATAGTGTCGCAATGGAAGCGCTCCATTTTCCGTTCGATTATATCAAAGACTTTGGTATCCAAGTCATGATCACAGATTACCAATACCTGGAAGTGGTGCCCGAAGAAACGGCAGAATGGATCGATAAAGTATGGTTTCCCACCGTGGTGGCCAATGGGCTATTGGCCGAGATCGTGATCGATGCTACTGAAATCTACGGCCAGTTGTCTGTGCAATTTATGTATGAAAACGTAAGTGTGGAGACCGGCCTGCTCACTCCCAAAGTAGCCAACTTGGCCGATGCCAAAGAACTGGCCAAGCAATTCTTGGCCAAGCTGGCCTAGTTAGTCATTCGTCAGTCCGCTGTAGGTTAAAATCATCTAAAACCGTCCTTTTGATGATTTTATAGTTGTTTCCGATGATTATCAGCGAAACTCCTTGGTTTTTATCCGATGATGAAAGCGGGTTAGTTGCTCAACGAAATTGATTGCCAATGATTTCCTTGCCGGGCAGTCGAAAAGCTATGTTGTTTGGGGCAACCAGCCCAAAGATCCGCGACCATCCCGGCTTGGGTGTCCATTTGAAGCATGTTGGCACCATTGCTTAGAGATGCCAGCAACCCACGTTGGCCAAGGGAGAAAATATCCATGAACAGCCACACCGCACCCGTTGGCAGCCAACAATTTGGCCCACCGGCAAACAAAGCAGTTCCCGATTCTGTTTTGAAATGGATTAACTTTGAAAGCGAACGATTTTGGCCAAGTGCCGGTTACCCCAATGTTGTTCGTTTACCAGCAACCAAAAGCTCATTCCTATGCTAGGCTACCGTTTCTCCGATTATACCCCCCCACAGAGTACCGAACAAGCCACATTTGACAGTTTGTTCAAAATTTTTATGCAATTGCTCAATATGACTTCGGGCGATGCCGGCGAAGCAATGCGCTGGCTTTCCAACCTGGATCGCAAATATGGCCTCACCAACGACAAATATGGGATTGGTGATTTCTTCGAGGACCTAAAGGAAAAGGGCTATCTTGAAGACAAGAGCCAAAATGGCAAAATTGAGATCACTGCCAAAAGCGAACGGGCCATCCGCAAAAGTGCGCTGGAAGAAATCTTTGGCAAATTGAAAAAAACGGGCGAAGGCCAGCACAAAACCCCTTTTTCGGGCACGGGCGACGAACCGAGTGCGGACATTCGCCAGTACCGCTTCGGGGACGAACTCGATCAGATCTCGATGACCGAGACCATCCGCAATGCGCAGATCAACCACGGGCTGGGTGATTTTATGCTCACCGAACAAGACTTGGAGGTGGTAGAAAAAGAATACAAAACCCAAACTTCGACCGTACTGATGATCGACATTTCACACTCGATGATCCTCTATGGCGAAGACCGGATTTCCCCAGCCAAAAAAGTGGCGATGGCCTTGGCCGAACTCATTACCACCAAGTACAAAAAGGATACCTTAGACATTATTGTGTTCGGCAACGACGCTTGGCAGATTGAGATCAAAGATTTGCCTTACCTCCAAGTGGGGCCTTACCACACCAATACCGTAGCCGGGCTAGAACTGGCCATGGATTTGCTCCGCCGCCGGAAGAACAAAAACAAGCAGATCTTTATGATTACCGATGGCAAGCCGACCTGTTTGAAAGAGGGAATTCGCTACTATAAAAACAGTTTCGGGCTTGACAATAAGATTTTGAACAAAACCCTTAATCTAGCGGGCGCGTGCCGCCGCTTGGGCGTGCCCATCACTACGTTCATGATTGCCTCAGACCCTTACCTTCAGCAATTTGTACGCGAATTCACCCAAGTAAACGGGGGAAATGCCTACTTTAGTACTTTGCAAGGCTTGGGTGACATGGTGTTTGAAGATTATCGCCGCAACAAGCACCGCGCGAAAAAAGTATAGACAGCCGGCCAATTTTGTTAGGAAAATCTCGTTGGGGGCGTTAGCTTCGCCCCGAACAACCAAACGACTGACTTTTTGCAATTGGCCATTAATTTTGCGCCACCAAGCGCCCCAACTCATTGAACGTGGAAGAGATCAATAACTTGCGCGAAGCCCTCCAAGTTTCGCCCGACAATGTGCCCTTGCGAAAGTATTTGGCCGATTTGCTGATGAAACAAGGCCAATTTGCCGATGCCGAACAAGAATACAAAAAAACCCTCAAGCTGGCCCACAACGACAACCAACTCAAAGTGGGATTGGCCAATGCTTTCTTGGAACAGGGCAAAATTTCGGTGGGCCTAGTCCTGACCGAAGAGATCCTGTCGCATGACCGCCCGCCGGCCCGTGCATGGCTCACGTATGCCAAGCTACAGTATGCCCAAGCCCAATATTCGGAGGCCAAAGATGCCTATGAAAAAGCGTTGCTGGTGGATCCCAACTTGGCTGATGCGTATTGGGAATCGCAATTGAACGTGAAATTGAGCGAAAGTGGCCAAGGCACCGGGCCGGAAAAAATAAAACTGAGCCACTATGGCGAGGAAGAAGATGACCAAGACGACTACACTGGCATCGATGTGGAGCGGCCCAAAGAAACTTTTGAACAGGTGGGCGGGATGGAAAAAATCAAAGAAGAGATCCGGCTCAAAATCATCCACCCGCTGGCCCATCCAGAAATCTACAAAGCGTATGGCAAAAAAATAGGCGGGGGAATTTTGCTCTACGGCCCGCCCGGTTGCGGCAAAACGCACTTGGCGCGAGCCACTGCGGGCGAGATCAAGACCAATTTTATCTCCGTCGGCATCAGCGAAGTGCTGGACATGTACATTGGCCAGAGTGAACAAAACCTGCACTCCCTGTTTGAGCAGGCCCGCGACTACAAGCCCTGCGTCCTGTTTTTCGACGAAGTCGATGCCCTCGGAGCCAGCCGAACCGATATGCGCCACAGCGCGGGCCGGCAGTTGATCAACCAGTTTTTGGCCGAAATGGACGGCATCGATGCCACCAACGAGGGTGTGCTGATTTTGGCGGCCACCAATGCCCCCTGGCACCTCGACCCCGCCTTCCGCCGGCCGGGCCGGTTTGACCGTATCATCTTTGTGCCCCCACCCGACGAACCGGCCCGCGAGAGCATTTTACAGATCATGCTCAAAGACAAGCCCACTGAATCGATCGACTACAAGCAACTGGCCAAGCAAACCCCCGACTTCTCGGGGGCCGATCTAAAAGCACTGGTGGACATTGCCGTGGAAGAGAAGTTGACCGAAGCCATGAAGCGCGGGGCTGCCCTGCCGCTCACGACCAAAGACTTATTGGCCGCCGCCAAAAAACACAAGCCAACCACCAAAGAATGGTTTACTACTGCAAAAAATTACGCCATTTTTTCCAACGAATCTGGCCAATACGATGATATTCTAAAGTACATGAACCTCAAAAAGTAGGACAAGCCCTCAATCAACCTTGGGTTCGAGCCAGAAACTTGGGCCCATTGCTCAGGAAAGCGGATTTACCGATCCCCCAATGGCTCTCGTGCCATTGGGGGATTCGTAATTTTTAAAGTGGTGTTCAATACCCATCGAACGACTACTGATCGGAAGCCAGTACTTTGTCGATGCCGTGGATGATGCTGCCGTCGCTCGCTTTGAGTTCTGATTCGGTCACTTTTGCCCCGCCAATGCTCAAGCCACCACCCGCCAGTTGGGCAATGCTCAGGGCTTTGCCCAGCAGGTTGGTGGAAGTGCTGGCCCCACCCAGCGCACCCGCCCCAAGCGCTCCGCCGATCAAGTGGTTTTTGACCAAATTGCCCAGCAGGTTTTTACTCCCTGGTTTGAGCAGATTTTGGAACTGATCCTTGCTAAGCGCCGCATCGATCGCACTGTTCGTGGGAGCGAGCAGGGTGTGCGGGCCTTGCAAGTTGCCCAGCAGCCCCGCTGATTGCGCCACCTGAAAAAGCGTCGCGAACTTGGAAAGCTTGGGGTTCGACTGCAACTTGGCCAATAATGCCGCGACGGCCATTTGCTTGGCTCCTTGCTTGAGGAGTTGGTTCTGGGCGTGTAAGTGGCCGATGGACAGCAGGCACAGCATGGTCAGGGATAAAACGATTTTTTTCATGGTTTTCATGTTGCAAATTATAAAATAGGAATGGTTTACCGCTCAATTAACGCCATACAATCAATCGGTTGGCAAACTGGTAAATAACACTTTGAACGGTGACAATTTTGAATTTTTTCGCCCTAGGTTAGCCCCGCCCGTCGGGCGAGCAAAAGCTTACCACTTGGCCGTTTAAAACATAATGGGTTGAACCAGTAAAAGCCATTGATAGCCAATGCGTTGTAATTGCCAATGTATCGCTTGTCAATATTGCGTTCCTAGCGTGAGTAAATATAGTTCAAACCGTGATTTTACCATATTTCTCAATCACTAGTCGATCAAAAAAGGCGATTAGGTCTCTTTTGACCAGCGCAACTGGGTGCCGGAGCGCGGGCCGCAACACCGGAAAAGGTATTTTCTCCATTTACCAAGGCCCTAAAATCCTTCAAAACTGCGGCAATTCCCCCTAAATGCACTAAATTGGCCGCCGTTTATCCACCAAGATTGTTACCATGAGCATGGTTGCCGAAGAAATCAAAGTTGCCGGGCCACTGAGCCTGTCGGGGCGTGTCACGTCCATGTCTGAATCGCAAACGCTGGAAATGGCCAAAAAAGCCCGCGAACTCAAGGCCAAAGGGCTGGATGTAATCAGCCTGAACTTGGGGGAGCCCGATTTTGTGACCCCTGAGCACATCCGGGATGCGGCCAAAAAGGCGCTGGATGAGGGGTTTACGTTTTATACCCCCGTGGCGGGTATCCCCGATTTGAAGAAAGGGATCGCCGAGAAGCTCCAGCGCGATAACCACCTTGATTGCAAGCCCGAGAACATCGTGGTGTCCACCGGTGCCAAGCAGTCGATCGTCAACGTGCTCATGTGCCTGTGCGATCCGGGCGATGAGGTCATCATTTTTGCGCCCTACTGGGTGTCCTACTTCGAGATGGTCAAACTGGCCGAAGGGGTGCCGGTCGTCATTTCTGGTTCGCTGGCCAACGAATTCAAGGTAACAGCCGAGCAAGTAAAAGCGGCCATTACCCCGCGCACCAAAGCGATCCTGTTCTCTTCACCCTGCAACCCGACCGGGGCCGTGTTTTCGGAGGCCGAACTGACGGCCATTGCCGAGGTGATCCACGCCCACTCCCTTCAGGGCGGATCGCCCATTTATGTCATTGCAGATGAAATCTACGAGTATATCAATTTTACCGGCCAACATTTTAGCATTGGCTCTTTGCCCACGATCAAGGATCAGGTGATCACCGTCAACGGGTTTTCCAAGGGTTTTGCCATGACCGGGTGGCGCGTGGGCTATATTGCCGCGCCCAAATGGCTGGCCGATGCCTGCGACAAAATGCAGGGCCAAGTTACTTCGGGCACCTGTTCCATTGCCCAGAAAGCCGCCCTGGCCGCCATCACCGGCGACCTGTCGACGACCAAGGTCATGTCTGCCGCTTATTTGCGCCGCCGGGGACTCACCAAGGCCCTGCTGGACGAAATCCCGGGCATCAAATCAAACAACCCCGAGGGCGCGTTCTATTTTTTCCCTGATGTAAGTGCCTATTTTGGTAAATCTTTTGGCAATTGGCACATCAACACGTCGTATGACCTGTGCATGTACCTGCTCAATGAAGCCCACATTTCGCTGGTGGACGGCGAAGGCTTCGGTGCGCCCGAGTGTATCCGCATTTCCACGGCGGCCTCCGATGCCAACCTGACCGAGGCCATGCGCCGGATGAGCGAAGCATTGGCCAAGTTGCAATAGCGAGCTGCCAAAAATCCCAACTGTCGGCAACAGCTTCAGCTTTGCCGACAGTTCAACAACTCACTTGTTCGCCGGCCCTTGGTTTCCTCCTCTTTTGCCGCTTTGCGGTACATCCCCCGCACATTGACACCTTTTTGATCTTTATTTCCTCAATCTCCTCTTGGTACGGATGTGCAATGGTTTTTTGCTCGGCCAAGTCATTGTAAAAGCGAACGGTGAGGTCGGTGGCCACGTCATCAGCGAGGGCGTTGTTTGTCCCGATCACTGCGGGCACGCCCGCCGCCACTAACTCCGGTGCCTGCTGTTCGATGCTGCACCCGTTGAAAAAGATGAGTTACCGGCCTTTTTGCTTGGTCAGAAAAGGAACCAGCCCTTGCCGTGGGCGGTTTGGTTAGCAACGTTGGCCACACCTCGCCACTGGAAATGGCCGCTCAACCCAGACAACCCCCCACAATCAAATTTTCAAACTGCCAAGTCAATGTACCGATGGAAAAATAACTTGCTGCTACTGGTTTTGGCGGTGCTGCCCGCCCTGATTTACTGGCTGTGGCTGAGGGACGAAGCCCGGGCCTATTTGGCGGGTACAGGGAGCGATTGGTTTGCGCAACTGGCCGAGTGGTGCTACCCTCGCTTGGTGGTGGAGCGGCAGCGGTTTGCCCCCTCGTTTTTTATCCAGAAATCCGACCAGTTGCTAGTGAGGTGGGCGTTGGTGGTGGGATTGGTTGGCATTGCCCAGGCATTGTTTGCGCAGCCAAAAAGGCAGGCCCAGTGGATGGCTTGGTGGCGCGGCGAAATTGCCGGGCCAGCCCTTGACCGCCTGCGGATCGCGTTTTACTTGGCCACTGGTTGGTTCACTTTTCCGTGGTGGGCAGCGTTGCGGGCAGCGGCGGACTACTCGGAGTTTTATCGCCCGGTACTTTTGCTGGACTGGTTGGGGTGGGGCTTCCCCAGTCTGTGGCAGATCGATGCGGCCTTTGTCGTTTATTTTATCGGGCTGGGCTTGGTTTTGCTGCGGGTGTGGCCCGTCACCAGCGCAGCCTTGGTGGCCCTCTGGTTCTTCACTGCCCAAGCGTACTCCCTGTCCTTTGAGAAAGTGGATCATGGGTTTGCCACTTGGGGCTATGCCGTGGCGCTTTTCCCGGTATTGTTGGCAGTGCGGCCCGCTGCCTATCCGCTGCGGCTGATGCAACTGGGAGTAGCTGGGGCCTATTTTTTGGCAGCCCTGGAAAAGCTGCTCCTCTCGGGCGGGGCCTGGGCCTCAGCGTCCAGTTTTCGGGCACACTTGCTGCTGCACCCCACCGGGCTCGGGCAGCAAGTGGCCGAACAGGAATGGCTGTGTTGGCTGTTGCCGGCCGGGGCTTGGCTGTTCCAGTGGAGTTTTGGGCTGGTCTTACTGTTCCCGCGCTGGCGGTGGTGGTGCTTGGTGGCCGGGGTGCTGTTTCATACGGGCACTTACCTGCTCATGGGAGTGGGAGGCTACGTCTCGCCTTGGTGGGTGGTGTACTTGGTATTTTTGCCCAAAATTTCGCCAAAGGGCTAGGACAGGTAAACCCCAAATGTAGCCTCATCGTCCAGCACCACTTCGATATGTTGGCGGATCGTGGTCGACAGGGAGTAGCCCACATAGTCGGCGGCAATCGGAAACTGCTGGTGGCCACGGTCAACGATGACCGCCGTTTGGAGCTTGTGAATCGGAATGTCGAGGATGGGTTTGAGGCTGTAGGAAAAAGTGCGGCCCGAATAGAGTACATCATCAGTCATCACAATGGTTTTATCGGCCAAAAAATCGGGGGCGCAATCCAGTTCCACCTGGCTTTGCATGGGGTTGGCCTTGTCGATGCTGATTTTGACCAGACTGGCCTTGATGGGGGAGATTTGGACAAACTCGGCCATGAGCAACTGGGCAAACTGATAGCCCCGGTCATAGATGCCCGCAAAAACAATTTCGGTTTCATCAAAATTATTTTCATACACTTCATAGGCAATCCGACGGATCTTCTGTTGGGTTTGCCATTTGTCCAAGATTTGGTTTTTGGGCAGCAGCATGGTTGGAGGAGTAAAAGTAAAACTGGGCAATAAACAGTTGGGCTTGCGGGGCATTGGCTGGCTCCCAAACGCAAAATCATGGCCAAGTGCTCACTTGGCCATGACTATCGAGCCAGCTTTCACCAAAACCTAAGAAGCTTTTTTAGTGGTCTTCTTGGGCTTTTCGGTTGATGTTCCACTTTTTGCTTCCATGGCAGCAGGCGAGCCAAGGCCCAAGTGCTGCACCGATTGGTTCACAAAATCGCCCCAAGTCAAATTCATGATCCCGGGCTTGGAGGCTTTGGCCTTGGCAATGGCCATGTTGGCTGCCGCTTCCACCACCCAATCAAAGTTTTCTTGGCCCACTGAATGCACATCGGCATCGGGGGCAGGATTGCAAAAATCAATGGCATAGGGAATGCCGTCCCGCACGGCAAACTCAGCGGTATTGAAATCATAGCCGAGGGCTTTGTTCAGGCGCAGTACGTAATCGTGCACGGTGGCCAACAGTTTTTTGCCTTCGGGGCCTTGGGCCTGGGTTTGGGCCACATAACGCAGGTGGTGCGGGTTGCGCGGCTCATAAGGCATGATCCGCACGTCGGTTTGGCCAATGCAGTAGCAGCGGAAGTAATCGGTGAACTGGATTTCTTCCTGCAACAGCATGACCAATTCGCCCGTTTCGGGGTGCTTGGCATAGAACTCGCCCAAGCTGTTCAGTTTATAAACACTTTTCCAGCCACCGCCAGAGTGGGGCTTCATATAGGCCGGAAATCCGATGCTTTCCCACGCTTCGCTCCACTTGTAATGGCCAAACAGGTTGGTGAACGAATGTTCGTTGGTATCGGGCGGTAGTTTGTGTGAAGGCAACAGCACTGTTTTGGGAACGGGTACGCCCACTTTGGTCGCAATGCAGTTGTTGAAAAACTTCTCGTCGGCACTCCACCAAAAAGGATTGTTGATGACCGCAGTGCCATTGAGGGCCGCGTTTTTGAGGTAAGCCTTGTAAAAAGGAACATCTTGGGAAATCCGATCGATGATGACCGCATAATCCGTTGCTTCACCTTGGGCCACCCTATCAATCACGACTGACTCGGCAATAAAGTCCTTCTTCTTGGTCTTTTCGTTCACCCGTTCCACAAATGCCTGGGGGAAAGTTCTTTCCTTGCCATGCAGAATGCCTATTTTTTTCAAGATGGAAATACGTTTAGAGGGTATAAAAATAATTTTGCGCAAAAATACACTTAGCCTAAACTGATTTGCAAGTATTGACCTTCATTTTCAGGA
Source organism: Cytophagales bacterium (assembly GCA_043754075.1). Taxonomy (GTDB): domain Bacteria; phylum Bacteroidota; class Bacteroidia; order Cytophagales; family Thermoflexibacteraceae; genus JALONO01. The sequence continues at coordinate 14,729 of JAYUVL010000301.1, forward strand.
AATTATATTACTTTTTGGGGGATTTGGGACCAAGCCCGCCGGTCAACTTGGTTTTATGCCCCGCCCCGTATAATTTCGCTACTGTCAAGGTTAAAGCGACCAAGGCCCAATCGGGGCGGGGGCGAAATTGGACCACAAAATGACGCGGCGCAACCTTTCACCTCATTCAGGCATCTACTTTGTGACCTAGCCTGTACTGTGTTAAAAAAAATTAAAAATCGGGGCTATTCCACACAACTTCAGCAATTTCGTATTTAGTTCCAATGCTCAACCTTGCCATTGACCGGGGCAACACCTACGCCAAGGTGGGTCTTTTTGAAGGTCAAGTGCTCCTGAATTTCAAGGAACATTTGACCGACGCAGAAGTTCTTGACCAAGTAAAGGCACTTGCGCCCGATCATGTCATCCTGTCGGACGTGCGCGGCGGGGGCTTAGCTTGGTGGCAAAGCCAAACAGCGGGGCCGGTGCTGTGGCAAATGAGTCCGCACTTGCCCATCCCAGTCGGCAACTTGTACAAGACTCCCCTGACCTTGGGCATGGATCGGTTGGCGGCGGCCATTGGGGCGCATTTGCAGTTTGCTGGCCAGCCCTTGCTGGTCATGGACGCGGGCACCTGCCTCACCTACGACTACGTCGACCGGGCGGGCAATTACCACGGCGGGGGCATCTCTCCCGGTTTGCAGATGCGGTTCAGGGCGTTGCACCATTTTACGGCCAAACTCCCCCAGCTTGCGCCCCCAGAGGGTGAGATAGCCTTGGTGGGCGGGTCGACGGCCGAATCGATCCTCAGTGGGGTAGTTAATGGAATGAGCGCTGAGATAGCGGGCATGATTGACCGCTACGAGCAAATGGGACCAGATCTGAAAGTATTGTTGTGTGGGGGCGATGCCGCTTTTTTTGCGAAGAAGATAAAACACCACACTTTTGTAAGTCAAACACTAGTGGTGACGGGCTTAAATGCAGTCTTGTCTTACAATTTAAACCGGGAAATAACAGCAGAATAGCTGCTACGCCTTTCTGGAAACTTGCCCCCGGGCTTAAAAACAAAACAATGTATCTAAGATTAAAGTACTTTTTTGGGTTGATGTTCAGCATTGCGTACTCATTGGTGGGAACCGCCCAAACCGGCAACTCCCCCTATTCTCGTTTTGGCTTGGGCGAACTGGCTCCTGCGGGGTCGGTGTACAGTTTGGGCATGGG
>JAYUVL010000302.1:0-3365 GCA_043754075.1 Cytophagales bacterium
GACCATTTCCATCCCTTCGGCCGCTTGACAGATGCCGGGGTCGGGGGGCAGGGCCAGCAGCAGCCGCACGGCCGGGGCCAGCAGGTGCAGACCAGCCACCAGGCCCAGAGCGGCCAGGTCGGGCACCCACACCAGCACGCCCCAGGGCAGATCGGGGGCTTGGGTCAAAGAAATGATTAGCACGAGAAGGAACATTACTTTTTTGCAACTACTCAGGCACTTACATTTATTATAACTAATTGACATACAATTGGTTATATCTTTTTAAAAATTACAACTTCCAAAGTATTTTTATGCAATTGTTTAATTTTCAAGTAGTTATAGCTGTTTGTATATGCGCATTTGCAAATATTTTATTTTGTAAGTCGTTGATTATAAAGTATTTAAAGTACCTGAGTAGGTACACTTTTTTCATGGTATCATCCATTTTTGGGATGAATAAAACGATCAAAAGCTTTGGGGCAATCGGTAGGCCACCATTTTGGGCTGCTCCCCAGGGGCAAAGCCATAAACCGTCTTCCCTTCGCTGTCCACCGCAATCGAGGAAAGGTCGCGGTCCAAGGTATAGCTGGCCAGCAACTTGCCGTCCCAGTCCAAGACTTGCAATTGGTTGGCCAGCGATGATTTTCGGGGATGGGCTCGCTCCGACCTGCCCGAAAGCAGCAGCACGACCAATTCCTGATTGGCCGATGCCCCAACATAGCCCTCTACATTGTCTTGCGTCAAGACCACTTTGAGCACCTGCCCACCTGTGGCATCCTCAAATGAGGGCATAGCCTGCATGTTTTGGCTTGCTTTTTCCAATTTGAGCCCTTCCACTTTGCAAATTTCCCAGCCCGGAAAGGAAGAATAAGCAAACAATGTCCTTTTCCCGTCGGGACGAACCAAAAGCTTGCCCTGAAACAGCATGGCTTTACTCCCAAAGGACATTTCGCCAGTTTTATCAGCAAACGGAAAACCCAACTGTGGAGGGAGGAGTTCCCCTGTCGGATCGGCAAAAGCGTAGCGTCCATTGAATATGCCCACCCCCAAGTAGTGGCCACTCGGCATGGGCACACATTGTTGAAACTCAGTTGGTAGGTTTACCCCACCCTCTGTATAAATTTCTTTTTGGGCCATCAGGTCGGCAACTTGAGCGGAACGGTAACGAAACTTCAGGCGCAGGCAAAACCCAATTTCACCAGGACGCCCGGGCATGTTCTGGAGATAGGCATAGGGGTCAAACTCGCCCGGCCCTTCGCCAACCTCGCCAAAAGTGCTGATCAGCCTATCCTTTTTGAGGTCATAGAGGCCATAAAGCGGGTTGCGCTTGTAATCTTTGTACACCAGAAATGAATCTACTACCAGCAAATTACTTACTGCCCCCAAGCTATCCGAGACCACATTGAGTTCACTCGCTTGGAGGATGCCTGTTGCCTGATTTTTCAGGCCCTTTTGTTCCTCGCTAGGTTTGTCCTGACATGAAGTGCCCCAAGCCATGAGGACAAGGCTGCTTGCCCAAAGGAGGAAATTTCTCATTTTTTAGAGTTAAAATAATTTTTTGACAATTCTCTGTAAAAATTAATTTGCTGTTTCTTGTCTAAATTATACGCCTACTGCCCGACAAAGCAAAGACTGTTTGGGCAAAACAATTTCATGAAATCCCCAAAACAGTCATTGCCTTATAGCTATCTTAATTAGCCTTGCCCGAGGCACTCAACTACTTTACCTTTTCCAGGGAACACATGAGTTTGATTTCCAATCATTACTCGTGTACATTCCCCTGTTTCTCCCTCGCATTCTATGCAGGTAGTTCCTGGATCAGCTTGAACCCGAGTTAGGGAAAACGTGACAGCCGAAACGGCAAATAGGGCAATCATCATGAACTTTTTCATAAAGGCAAAAATTTAATGGGTGAAACAAATCATTGAACACCCCAAAATTGGCCATTCGCCTCTGGTTCCACAATAGGCAAATCGCCTAATTTAGCTAGGCGATTTGCCTATTTTTCGCTATGAGTTGTGCCACTTGGGTGCCCAGCTGATCGGTGGAGGCCAAAATGCTGGCTTGGTGCCGGCCCGCATACCAGTACAACCCACAGCGACCAGTGAGGCCCAACCTATTCATCAGGTTATCCTTGTGCGCATCGGCAAACTGGTGGCTCACCCACTGGCCCGCCTCCATGTAATAGGGGTGGTCAAACTCTAGGTTTTGGGCAAACAGCGGGGCTTGGGCCAGTTCGGGGGGCAATGGGTCAAACAGGTAGGCATCGCTGTACACGTGGACGAAGGGGCCAGGCTGGCGGGCGTAGGCCAGCGTTTTTTTGAGCACCCAAAGTTTGGGGAACGGGTTGTCGAACGTGTCCAGGGCCAAGTCCACGCGGGAGTGGGGCAGTTGCATCTGGCCCACCAGCAGGTCGGCGGCAGCCGAGTCGGCCACGAGCGTGAGCTGCGGACTGTGCTGGGCCAAGCAGTGCGCGCTCAGAGCCCAACTGTACAGGTGGAACTTGGCCGCTGGCCAGCCCCCGGTAAAGTCGCGCTGGTTCTGGCGGTCGGCGAGCCAAGCGGTCTGGACGGAGTGCATGGTTGAGGCGGTTGCTCATTAGAACTTGAATTTGAATTTCACAATTACAAAATTTTTAATATCGGTACTGTCGCAACCAAACTTCTGCATCACCCCCGGTGCTGCTCTTTCTTGCATAATTAAGCCCAAAAAGTAGCCATCATTTGTTGTGCCAATTACGTAAGGAGGGCTTTTCTCCTGAGTTAGATTGTTTTTTACATTATTCACATTCAAAATTTTTGTGCTACTATTTTTCTTTGAATGCAAAACCAAATGCAATTTATTGTTGTAGGCGTAGGTAAAATGAATGTAATCATTCGTCTCAAAATAGAACTTAGCTTTAAGTTTGAAATCAGCTAATTTGGTGCCGATTTCTATTGGGTCTTTGATTTTAGACTTGACATCATCTGTAACTGGTGTTTGACCAAAATCAATGCTATAATATGGGCGCAGCTCTTCGCCCTCGATTAAAAAAATAAGATTTTCATAATCACGATGAAAGTAAATCTTATCATTTTCATCTGACCAGAATGAAGTATATGGATAAATAGAATGCATTACATCTTTCTTAAAATAATCTGCAGAATGACGCTTTAGATTGTGGTCGGTAAATGCGACCATGAACTCTCCGTTGTGAGCAAATACATAATCCGTTTTACCCTTAGCAAATCGGACTGCACCAAGCTCTAATTTTTTGCTGAACAAGTATTTACCAGATTCTATATCAAAGTAAAGAATTTTCCCGTTGGTTAGAATCTCAATTTGTTTGGTAGTCTTATCCAACAAGAAATCGTATGGAATAACAAATGCCCCTTCGCCACCAC
>JAYUVL010000303.1:0-7012 GCA_043754075.1 Cytophagales bacterium
GATCCCCAACAATTTCTTGTTCAGGGCTTCATCGGCTCCGGTTGCGGCAAAGTCATCAAATGCCCGGGCCGTCACCTCGATGATGTGGCTGGCAATGAACGGCGCTCCCTCGGCGGCACCCTGAGCGGGCGATTTGATGCAACACTCCCATTCCAATACCGCCCAGGAGGCGTAGTCATACTGGGCCAGTTTGCTAAAAATGGCACTGAAGTCCACTTGGCCGTCGCCCAGGGAACGGAACCGCCCAGCCCGCTGCACCCAGTTTTGAAACCCACTGTACACGCCCTGCTTGCCCGTGGGGTTGAACTCAGCATCTTTAACGTGGAAAGCTTTGATGCGCTCGTGGTAAAAGTCAATAAATTGCAAATAATCAAGCTGTTGGAGCACAAAGTGGCTTGGGTCGTAATTGATGTTGGCCCGGGGATGGCCGCCAAGCGCCTCGAGGAACATCTCAAACGTGATCCCGTCGTGCAGATCCTCGCCTGGGTGCAGTTCGTAGCACACGTCCACGCCCTGTTCGTCAAAGGCATCGAGGATCGGCCGCCAACGGTTGGCCAGTTCGGTGAACCCCGTCTCGACCAGTCCGCTGGGCCGCTGCGGCCAGGGATAGAGGTAGGGCCACAGCAGGGCACCCGAGAACGATACGTGCGTGTCCAGGCCCAAGTGGCGGCTGGCCTTGGCCGCGTATTTGAGCTGCTGCACCGCCCATTCGGTGCGGGCCTTGGGGTGGTTGCGCATTTCGGCCGGGGCAAAATTATCGAACATGCTGTCATAAGCTGGGTGGACAGCCACCAGTTGGCCCTGCAAGTGGGAAGCCAGCTCGGTGATGACCACCCCGGCTTCTTTGGCAGTACCCGCCAGTTCATCGCAATAAGTTTTACTCTCGGCGGCCATTTTGAGGTCAATGCACCGGCCGTCCCAAGTGGGCACCTGCACGCCCACGTAGCCCAGATCGGCGGCCCATTGGCAAATGGTCTTAAAATTGTTGAACGGGGCAGCTTCGCCCATGAATTGAGCAAGGAAAATGGCCGGGCCTTGGATGGTTTTCATCTTTTTGCGGAAAAGTTGGAAGTTTCGCGGCTAAATTAGCGGATTATTGCATTAAAACGTCGTCTGTCAACCGCAAAAAACAAGTTTTTGCCCCCCTTACTTGTTTGATAAAAGGGAAGTTTGCATATTTGTTTTTTTCTAATCTTTACATGCACCATGCTTAACCTTGAACCCTTTTACCAAATCGTGCAGGAGAGTATCCGCGAACTGAACGTGGATCCCGATGGCTGCCGGACTGAAAAAATAGGTCAGTGGGACCTAAAAAAAGGCTCGGCAAGTATTTGGGTGGACGTTTTTCTCTCTAAACAGAACGAAGACTACGGCTATCTGCAAGTGATGGCTCCCATCATCAAAGTACCAGATACCCGCCGCGAAGAGTTTTACCGGGAACTGCTCGAGGTCAACTATGGCCTGTATGGGGTGGCATTCAACGTGTACAATGATTGGGTCTATCTCAAAGGAATCCGCGAACTGGAAGATCTGAGCAAGGAGGAGGCCACGGCCCTGCTCAATCGTATTGGGAGCTATGCCGATGATTACGACGATTATTTCAAGAACAAATATTACGCACCTTTTTCTTCAGGTGGGCGCGCCCCCACCAGTTGATGCACCTACCGATCGGACAAAAAGCAAAAAGAACCAGCACGACGGTGCTGGTTCTCTCATGGCAAAGTCACTTAGCGATTGGAAACCTCTTTTTTCTCAGCCAATTGGCTCAAGTTTAACAGTGCTCTTTCCAAATCTGGGCCCATTGACCCATCCATGAACAGGCCTTCATACCGGTTAATGGGATTGAGGCCCAAATTTACGTCCAATCGGCACGTCACTTTGGTTCCCCCGGCTTCGGGTTTCATTTGAAAAGTGAGCCAAGTTTTGTTGTGTGCATAGTTGAAGCTCACTTCCACCAGCACCGGGCGCTGGCTGTCAGTGATCAACAATTGGCCATTCCCCAAACCGGGGTGTTGGCTAGTCCAAACATAAGTGGCCCCACCTCCCGATGTTGGTCCCGTTTGGTTGATTTCCATAGTGGGATCGATGTCAAGCCAAGGTGACCACTTCTCCCAGTTTTTTAGGGTGTTTACTTGTGCAAATACTGTTTCGGGGGAGGAGGCTACTACCAAGTCGCGCTCGATGTGGGCATAAGAAGGCAACAGAAAGCCAACGGCTATAAATAAAGCCAGTAGCCCGAGTGGTAAAACGATTAATAGTTTTAGTGATTTCATTGTTGCTGATTAGCAAAAAAAATAAACTGGAAAGTAGACCTAAGTTAACTGCGCATTGATTGCAATTACTCAGTTGTATAAAGCAGGTCAGACCGGCCATTATGACATCAGGCAACCATTAGTGGGTATGTAGCGTTTTTTCCTTAAACAGGTGCAGATACAGCGTGTATTGAATAGGTTGTACGTTGACAGGCGCATCTTGGTTTTGGTGCAGTGGCTCCAAAGCCAGCTAGATTTCATTTTTATTGAAAAGTTGTAAATAGTTATTGCTTTTGTTACATTTGTAAGTTTAGCAATAAAAGTAAAACCACCGGTTCTATGTTGTTAGGTTATCGTCTTTTCCAATCTTATGTCCGGCGGGCATTGCACCTCCTGATTTTGTGCCTTTGCGCGGTGTTGGTGTGCAACAGTTGCCGGTATGTGGTCCTCAACCCGGTCACTACCCGCGATCTGCCCGGGCGGGATGCTCATTTGGCCCTGGGCAACCCTAGCAATGCTACCGCTAGTATGGCCAATTATGACAATTATTTAATGGAGAAGGCCCAGTATGCCCTTTCTTACAACCGGTCGCGCGGTAGTGCCAACTGGGTGAGCTGGCACCTGAGCGCGGCATGGCGCGGAGCAGCCCCCCGGCAAAATAATTTCCGCGCCGATCCTGCCCTGCCCGCTGGCTGGGAGCGGGTCAAGACGGACGATTACACCAACACGGGTTTTGATCGGGGCCATATCTGCCCCTCCGATGATCGGGATGGGAGCATTGAGGACAACTCGGCCACGTTCCTGATGACCAATATCATGCCCCAAGCCCCGGAGAGCAACCAACAGACCTGGCGTTTTCTGGAGGAGTATTGTCGCAAGCTGGTTTCCCAAGGCAATGAGCTGTACATCATCGCCGGCAGTTATGGCCGGGGGGGCACGGGGAGCAAAGGTGGGCGTACCAGTACCATTGCCGACGGGCAGATCGTCGTGCCGTCCCGCACCTGGAAAGTCATCTTGGTGTTGAGCGATGGGGGCAGCGACTTGACCCGCGTGGTGCAAGGCACCCGGGTTATTGCGGTCAGTATGCCCAACACCCAAAGTGTTACTGACAAGGAGTGGGGCCAATACCGGGTAAGCGTAGATGAACTAGAGAATGCCACAGGTCTCGATTTTTTCAGTAAACTGCCTACCAATTTGCAACGCAGCCTTGAGTCAGCGGAAGACAACGGGCCAACCAAGTGAGCGCAACAAATTAGGCTTTCAGGAATGAATTATTTCAATGGGCCTTTTGTTAAAAAACAGAGAGTTCGTTGGGAAGGGTTACATTCAGGAGCAGAATGTATATAGACAAGTCTGTATTGAAGAGGCACACAAGTTGGATGAGTTGCCCTATTTTGGAAAAACTAATGTGAGCGGCCCAATCAATAAGTCAGCCTTACAAACATCCCATTTTGACGACCAACAAGGCCGATCCCGGTACGCAGACAAGGTGGGCTGAGGAGGGGACAGTGGGTGGGGTACGCACCGTTTGGTAGTTCTAGCGGTACTGCGCGGCGTTTGCCGCATCTTGCGATAAGGGCTTTTCAGAAAAATGAGTGCTTTGCCGGCCGGTTCGGTGTCGATTGTGCTTCTCATTTTTGCCGAACTGGATGTTGCTTGAGGCCAACCCTTGGCGGCAGTTGTTTTGGGGTGCTTTCGCCATGTCTTAGGGGGTGAGCGGCAAAACATTATGTGCAAGGCTTGAAAACCTTGTTAAAAATGCCTAATTTTGTATGTGAAACAATAGTATTGACATTAGTAAGTATTGCACCAACCAAACTTTGTAAATTTATAGTATGCCAGAAGTAAAAACATTTAGACTTGGACAAGCCGCTCGCCAGTTTGGTGTCACAACCGGTATGATCTCCGACTTTTTGGCCAAAAAGGGCCATAAAGTGGTCAATGAACCAAATACTAAAATATCCGGAGAGGAGTATGTGATGGTGGAAAAAGAGTTTGCGGCCGCCACTGCTATAAAAAAAGAAGCTTCTGGCATTAGCATAGGCAAAACGGCCAATGAGACGATTGTGATCAATTCGGACAGCCATTCCTCCCACAAAAAGCGTGAAGAGGAAGAGGAGAACGATTACATCAATATAAAGGGAAATTTCTCTCCCCAAACATCAGCAAAGCGCGATGAGCCCCGGGTAGAGCGCAAGGAACCGGAAACTATTTCCAACAAACCTTCAGGGCTAAAGGTGATTGGCACGATCGACCTGAACGCCAAGCGCACCCCGGCCATTCAGCAGCCCAAAGTGGTGGCCGCCGAAGTGGTGGTGCCCAAGACAACGGAAGTGGTAGAAGTTGTCGCCATTGAGGACAAGCCAGTGAAAGTCGCCCCTGTCCAGCAAGAGCCGGAAGTGGTCGTCGCTCCTCCGATTGTGGTACAGCAGCCTGCGGATGAGCCGATTGTAGCCAAAGTGGTGGCAGAGGAGAAGCCCCTGAAAAGTGAGCCAGTCGCAGTGGAAATAAAAAATGAATCAAAGGAAAATGTACCATTGGTGGAAAAAGAACCAATACGGGTAGAAACTAAACCTGAGGTTCAGCCGCCATCCAATCCGCAATTCGGCAACAAAAACCGGAACCAAGAGCATCAGCGAAACCAAGAGCATCCCCCCCGCAAAGATTTCCAATCTAAAAAACCACCGGTTCAGCAGGTGCCACTGCGCGACAAGCCCGAGCTTCCGCTGCCTCCAGTAAACGCTGCGTCCGTTATTCCTGTGCCACCCTTGGAGATCAAGGAAGTGGAGAAAGAGCCCGAAATGGAACTGATCAAGGCCGAAGCCGGAAAACTGCAAGGCTTGACCGTTCTAGGCAAAATTGAGTTACCACTGGAGGGCGGCCGCCGCAAACCACAGGCGCCCGGGGCCAAACCGGTAGTCTCCTCCGACGAAAAAGACAAAGCCAAACGCAAGCGGAAGCGGATCAAGAATGCCCCCGGTAAACCCGTGGATCAAAATGCCGTGACGAACAGCAATGGTCAGCAGGGCAATATCAATCAGCAGGGGAACAACACCCAAAACCGGCCCAACAACCAGCAGGGGAACAACACCCAAAACCGGCCCAACAATCAGCAAGGCAACAACAACCAAAACCGCCCTGCCAACCAACAAGGGAACAACAACCAAAATCGCCCTCCCTACCAAGGGGGCAATCGGAACGGCCAAGGGGGCAACAACCAGAACCGACCCAACAACCAAAACCGGGGGCCTGTGCCCCAGAATCGAGTCGGGACAGCACCCGCCCCCAAAGAGGAAATTACGGACAAGGATATTCAAGACGCGATCAAGAACACCTTGGCCCGCTTGAGTGGCAACCGGAACCAGAAAGGACCAGTCAAAAAGCAGATCAAGCGAGGCCGGCGGGATGCCAACAATGCCCGGTTGGAAGCCGATTTGCTGCGCGAGCAGGAAGAATCCAAAATCCTGCGCGTGACGGAGTTCATCTCGGCCAACGATTTGGCAACTCTCATGGATGTATCGGTCAACTTGATCATCTCCAAATGTTTATCGTTCGGGATGTTTGTGGCCATCAACCAACGCCTTGATGCTGAAATAATTACTATTATTGCGGACGAGTTTGGATTTTCGGTGGAATTTATTTCAGCCGAACAGGAAACAGCCCTCAACATTACGCAGAAAGAAGACGCTCCCGAGGATCTGGTTTCCCGTGCGCCAATCGTGACCATCATGGGCCACGTTGACCACGGCAAAACTTCATTGCTCGATTACATACGCAAGGCCAAAGTAGTGGAAGGCGAAGCGGGTGGCATCACCCAGCACATCGGGGCCTACGACGTAATGACCAAGAGCGGCAAACGCATTGCGTTTTTGGATACTCCTGGCCACGAAGCCTTCACCGCCATGCGGGCGCGCGGGGCCAAACTGACCGACGTTGCCATTATTGTGGTGGCTGCTGACGACAGCGTTATGCCCCAAACCATTGAGGCCATCAACCATGCCCAAGTGGCCAACGTACCGATGGTTTTTGCCATCAATAAAATTGACAAGCCCGATGCCCGTCCCGAGAAAATCAAAGAGACACTCGCCGGGATGAATATCTTGGTGGAGGACTGGGGCGGTAAATTCCAATCGCACGATATTTCTGCCAAAAAAGGAATCGGCATCGATGAATTGCTGGAAAAAGTACTGCTCGAGGCCGAATTGTTGGATTTGAAAGCCAACCCCAACAAAAATGCCAATGGAACAGTGGTAGAAGCCTTCTTGGACAAGGGCAAAGGATACGTGGCCACCATTATGGTGCAAAACGGAACCCTGCGCAAAGGGGATATCATTTTGGCCGGTGCTCACCAAGGCCGGGTCAAGGCCTTGATGGATCACCGTGGCAAAGTGGTCAAAGAAGCTGGCCCCGCCACTCCGGTCCAAGTATTGGGCCTCAGTGGTGCACCACAAGCCGGTGACAAGTTCAACGTCATGGACACTGAACGCGAAGCCAAGGAAATTGCCACCAAGCGGGAGCAGATCCTGCGCGAGCAGAGCATCCGGGCCACCAAACGGACTACTTTGACCGACATTGGCCGGCGGATCGCCCTCGGCAATTTCAAGCAATTGAACTTGATCGTCAAAGGCGACGTGGACGGTTCAGTGGAAGCACTTTCCGACTCATTGCTCAAGTTATCGACCGAAGAAGTGGAAGTGAACATCATTACCAAGGGGGTGGGCCAAATTTCGGAGAGCGATGTGCTCTTGGCCACCGCCTCG
>JAYUVL010000304.1:0-11854 GCA_043754075.1 Cytophagales bacterium
ATAAAGGCAAATTGATATTACTAAACCATACCAAGCCAGTGGCAATCATCGCAGAGCTAAAAGGAGTGGGCAAAGAGTACCAAACTGGAGACCAGACCATCATTGCCCTCCAACCGACCGATTTAGTGTTGAACGAAGGAGAGCTGTTGCTCATCATTGGCCCTTCGGGATCGGGCAAAACGACCCTGCTCTCGCTGTTGGGCTGTGTCATTTATCCTTCCCAAGGTGAACTCTATGTAGCTGGACAGCAAGTTAATAAACTGAATGCCAACCAATTGGCTAAACTCAGGCTGAACACCATCGGTTTCGTGTTCCAGCAGTTCAACCTTCTCGCACCTCTGAACGCGGCCGAGAACGTAGCTCTGCCGCTCAAACTCCAAGGGGTGGGGCGCAGCGAAATCAGTCAACGGGTCGGCCAAGCGCTCAAAGCCGTGGGCATGAGTGACCGCAGCCGCAACCTGCCCAAACAACTCTCGGGTGGCCAACAACAACGGGTGGCCATTGCCCGGGCTTTGGTGACCAACCCCAAGATCATGCTTTGCGACGAACCGACGGCCTCGCTCGACAAAGATTCATTTGTCGTGGTCATGGAGGAGCTCAAAGCATTGGCGGGCCAAGGCAAATCGGTAGCGGTGGTCACCCACGATCCTCGCCTGCAAAAATATGCCGACCGGGCAGTGGAAGTCAAAAATGGTTTTGTTACCCCACTCGCACTCAACGAAGTGAATTTTGAATAATCAGTCGGTCCTATTCATCTAGGGCGCATTGTATTGACATTTAAATGAATAAAATAAACTATTTTTGATTGATTGATCGCTAAAATATCACTAATTACCGCCCAAATAATCAAATTAATGAATAATTGGCTCATGTAGATACATCTCTGGCGACTAAAGCACCTGATAAGAGAAAATAAAATACCAGCTAACAGCCGACTGGCCGGCCATCCAAATGCTTGGCGTAAAACATTTGTCCGTAAAACGGCGCGCATCAACAAACAGGCATCAACCCTCTTTCCATTTATCCATCAATGTTCAACAGATCGATGAAAAATCAAGTTTATCTGGCGGTTCTGGGCGCGCTATCCTTCCTCACTAGCTGTGGCGGCGATGACAAGGCCCCGGCGCAAGAAAATTCGCCAACGGCGGCCAAAGACACCACCAAGGTATTGGGCACGAACAACCGCATCTTGGGCGTGGCCCGCATTGAGCCTGCCGATGGGCTGATCAACCTTACCGCCGGCACTACTGGCAAAATATTGGCCATCAATGTGGTAGATAACCAGCAGGTAAAAAAAGGGGATCCACTGATCGAGGTGGAGATGACGGTAGAAAATGCCCAACTCAACCAAGCCGAAAGCAAGATCAGCACCCAGCGAGCCACCATTGAAGCCAGTCGAGCCACCTTGGCTGCCTTGGCAGTCAACCTCAAAAATGCCCAAGAAACGTATGCCCGCAACTTACAACTATATGAAGGAAAGGCACTTACCAAGGAAACCTTGGACAATAGCCGCGCCAGCCAAGACAAATTGGCCAAGGATGTGGAAGCGGCGAAGGCCAACTTGAAGCAAGCCACTGCGCGTATCAAGGAGTTGCAGGCTGATATCAACTATTACCGGACCGTGGTTGGCCAGAAAAAGGTCACGGCATCGCTCCCCGGTAAAATCCTCAACGTTTTGGTCAAAACGGGTGAATATGTGAGCAATGGCACCCAAATCGCTGAGTTTGCGCCCGAAGGTTATTTGATTGCCAAAACCGAGGTGGACGAACTGTACGCCGAAAAAATCAAAATTGGCCAAAAAGCGACGATCCTTTCCCAAACCACGGGGGAAAAAATGGCGGAAGGCACCGTGAGCTTCGCCGCCGATTACCTCAAAACCAAGTCGCTGTTCAAGGATCAGGCCACCGAACAAGAAGACCGCCGCGTCCGCGAAGTGCACATTAAATTGGCATCGGGCACTATGCCACTGATCGGCAGCCGGGTCGACTGTATGATTTATTTGGACTAACCAACTGGCCAAAGCGTTTGGGCAAGGGCCATTGGCCCGACTATTTTTTTTACGATTTACCTTGGAAAAATTATGCTAATTGAAGCATTTAAATTCATGTGGTACGACAAAGCGAAGATGTTCGGGATCTTTTTCGGCATGATCCTGTCCATTTTTTTGGTCGGCCAGCAAGTCATGATCTGTTTGGCCCTTTTGGGCAGTACCGTTTCTTTGGCCACTTTCAATGAGAACTACATCTGGGTGGTCAGCGACAAGAGCAAACAGGTGATTGACTTGCCCGCGATCGACATGCGGATCGGGCGGGGCCTAGTTTCCATTGAGGGCGTAAAAGCGGCTCATCCCCTGATTTTTGCCGGGGGAAACCTCAAAATGCCTGATGGAAGCAAAACCGCCATCACCATGATCGGTACTCAGGCCCCCACTTTCGCGGGCGGGCCGTGGCGCGTAGCGGAAGGCAACCCCATGGATCTGCTTTCGGACAATGCCGTCTTTCTAGATAAAATGAACCAAGAAGTGGGCAAAAAAATCAAAGTTGGTGATAAGTTTGAGTACAATGGCAAACAGATCAAGTTGGTAGGATTAACAGCCAAAACTGAAGGCTTGGGCATTTCGTACGGCTTCACGACCTTGGAAAGGGCGCGGTGGCTGTGCAACATCCCCACTACCCAAGCCAATGCCTTTTTGGTAGAGTGGGATCCCCGCTACGATCCCCAGCAAGTGGTCAAAGCCATCAATGAAGAAATACCCAACATCAAGGCCATTACTGGCAAAGATTTTCGCACTTCCTCCCTGACATACTTTGCTGGCAACAGTGGAATTGTCGCTTCTTTTGGTTTATTGGTGGTTTTTGCCGTCATTACCGGTTTTGCTATCGTTGGCCTGACGATGTACTCCGCAGTTAGTGACCGCATCAAGGATTACGGAACGATCAAAGCCATCGGCGGCACCAACGGCACGATACGTCGGTTGATCCTGTCCCAAGCCACGATTTACTCCGTTATTGGCTTTTTGATCGCTTATGGCCTGCTCAATGGGTTTGTCAATGCGACCAAGGGCGGGCTCGACTTACAACTGATCCCTGCCATTGTGTGGTCGCTGGTGGGAGTGACGCTTTTTATTGCCATCATGGGCAGCTTGTTTGGGATGCAGAAAATCATCAAGCTCGAGCCCGCCGCAGTGTTCCGAAACTAGTTCATTACCCGTTTTGCCTTGCCCAAAGGCAACACCCCTATCATCCAAAACCGTAACGCACAATGAAAAATCCAATCATTCTCCTCTTGCCACTTTTGGGGATTGCTTCGTGGGCCTTTGCCCAAAAAACCACGCTGGAGGAAGCCCTCAAAATTGGTTTGGAAAACCGCCAAGAAATCAAAAACCAAACGTTGCAGGCCCAAATTGCCCAGTCCGAAAATCAAAAAGTGAGGGCCAAATGGCTACCCCAGCTCAGTGGTAGTGTCGATGTGCGGTGGAATACGCAGCTCCAAACCACCGTTTTGCCTTTTGACATTACTGGCCAGAATCCGGGGGGAACCACCCAAGCCAGGTTTGGCCTGCCGTTTACCAATACCGCCGGCCTCCAGTTGGATCAAAAAATATGGGATGCCAGCTTGAGTGTTGACCGAAAAATCAACAATACCCAGATCGAAACCCAGCTCAATACCTTGGAACAACAAGCGATCTTGATCCGGCAAGCCATCACCGAGGCGTATTACTTGGTGGTTTTCAATCAAGAACGCCTCGTCTTTGCCCAAAAACAAGTGGAGCGCAACCAAACCAACTTTAATGATGCCCAAACCAAGTTCAAAAGCAATACCCTCCTGCCAGATGACCTGGCCCAGTTTGGCCTCGACCTGAGCAATGCCCAAATTGCCCTGCAAAAGGCCCAACAAGATCTGGAGCTGAGCTTGGATGCCCTCAAATACCAGATGAATGGGCCTGACAACCTGACTGAAGTGGCCGATCGCTTGGCCAGCCTCTTGATAGCGATCGATAACGAAGTAGCGGTGGCCATCGAACAACGGCCCGAGATCAAGGGCGAGGAAATTGCCTTCCGCCTAAATGGGCTGAACGCCCAAAAACAACGGGCCAAAAACTGGCCCACGCTGGCCGCTTATGGCAATTACTCCGCATTGCAATTGGCCGATCGGTTCAACCCCTTCCAGTCGGGGAGTTGGTTTCCGTTCAGCTACGTAGGCCTGCGGCTCAATGTGCCCATTTTTGATGGTGGACAGGCCCGGTTGGCGGCCAAAGATTACCGGATCCGGCAACAGATCAACCGCAACACCGTAGAAAAATTCAAGGCCGAATTTGACTATGAAGCCAAAAGCGCGTTCAAACAAATGACCCAGGCCAAGCTCGACATTGGTGAAACGCAAAAAAATGCCGCCTTGGCCCAGCAGATTCTGGCTACCAATCAACTGCGCTTCGACGAAGGCGCCCTCACGCTGTCCGATCTCAAAAATGCCGAGTTCTCTCTCCAAAACGCTGAAAATAACTACCTGACCAGTGTGTATAATTTTTTGGTGGCCTTGGTGCGGTACAAAAAAGCGGTGGGAGGGTTATGAAATGGATTGGTAAAAGCCAATGGGGCTACGCGGCAAAAGCAGGTGATTACCAAAAAATGACAATGGAGTATGCCAATTTTGTGCGTTGTGCGAAATAATAACCAAAGCGAGTTTGCCCATTGTCACCGCTCAAGAGCAAGCAAAAATGGTAACAACCCGGGTGCATCAGATAGTTTTTTGTGCAATTTTTGCTAATAAAAAGTACGTCAACGCGATCTCTTGGTCGCACTTAGGTGGTTGATTGCGTTGCTTGTCCCGAAGCTGACAATGGTTGGCTTGGTCCAATTTGCTTGGCTAGTATGCTGTTGCACAAAAGTTGAAAAACCCCTACATTTCCAGTCTATTCAAGCAGGGAATGTACCATTTAAGCGGAATCAATATGTGGGCAACCGAATCTCAATGGTTTGAGGTAGCCATTGTGAGTATCATCTATGCACTGGGCAATGTACTGATGGGGCATTTTGAAGAGCGGACCCCAAAAATCAGAAGAGTTGGCAAATTCATTTTAACGCTTTTCATTGTTTGTGGCATTTCGTTTTATTTTGGTAGAACCGTGTCGATGATATTACTCGCAAGTTTCATCATTCCCTTTTTATACGTCCATGCCTATTATTTGCCAAACAAAAAAGGAATAAATGGTTGGACTGGAGAACCCAAAAGCAAGTATTATGAGTTTCGCAAATGGGACAAAGATATATTTTCAGAATAACAAGATTAAAGGTAAAAAGCCCAATTGCACGAGCCAATGGTTTTTGGGCCAGTGCAGTATTGCAATTTTTCAAATGGCTAGCCCTAGGTGAGGACAGGGTTTTGTTTTACCGTTGTTGGGGTTAGCGAAGTGCACCAGCAATCCCGCTGCGCAAAATTGGTGACTTGGGGCGGCCAGCTCCCCCACCGGCGAAGTGGTGGGCAGCGCGCCCGCCCCCCACCAACCGTTTTGAAATGCAGAAATAAACGCTACCTGATGGCCGACCCCCCAACCCGTCAGTGCCCCGGGCATGCCTCGTGCTAAAGCTATATACCGAGACCAGTGGGGTGCACGCTACCGTACACGGAAGAAACGTTCATGGACAACGCGGCGAACTGGGAGCCTGGCAGCCACCTCACCCTGGGCAAGCTCAGCACCCAAGACTGCTCGCAAGGTTCCCCGGTAATGGACCGGACAGAAAACTTTTGTTAGTGCCTAAACACCGCACCAACATTGGATTGTACAATGCCCCTGAATAAATGCATCCCACTTGACCGGGCCCGGTCATCCCCCACTTCAAACAATCGCCTTAGCCACCCGGTTTTTATTTAGAACGATTTTAAATACACCACCCCTTTTCCTTACCTTTGTTCTTGTTTGGGAGCGAAAAGGTCACGCTAAATTTTTCATTGCGATGTTAGATATTGAAAAAATCCGGGAAGAATTTCCCATCCTCCACCAGCAAATCCAGGGGAAACCACTCATTTATTTTGACAATGCGGCCACCTCCCAGAAACCGCTGGCAGTGATCCAAGCGCTCAGTCATTATTACACGGATAACAACGCCAACATCCACCGGGGCATCCATACGCTGGCCGAGCGGGCCACGGCTGACTATGAAGCCACCCGCGAAGCTGCGCGGGCGTTTATCAATGCGGAATCGGTTGAGCAAGTGATCTTTACTCGGGGCACTACCGAAGGCATCAATTTGGTGGCGGCTACCTATGGCCGGACCTTCATCAACAAAGGAGATGAAATCCTCATCAGCACAATGGAGCACCATTCCAACATTGTGCCGTGGCAGATGCTGTGCACCGAGCGGGGCGCAGTGCTCAAAGTGATCCCGATCAACGATCAAGGGGAATTGTTGATGGACGAGTACGAAAAAATGTTGTCGGAGCGAACCAAACTGGTCTCCATTGTCCACATTTCCAACTCATTGGGCACGATCAACCCTGTGCACGAAATAGTGCGCCTGGCCCACGGAGTCGGGGCAGTGGTGCTGGTGGACGGGGCGCAGGCCGCTCCCCACGGCCACATTGATGTGCAGGCCATTGATGCAGATTTTTACGTTTTTTCGGGGCATAAAGTCTATGGGCCAACTGGTATCGGCATCTTGTATGGTAAACGTCATTTGCTGGAAGCCATGCCGCCTTACCTTGGTGGCGGGGAAATGATCAAAGAAGTGACTTTTGCCCATACTACCTACAATGATCTGCCCTACAAGTTTGAAGCTGGAACACCCAATATTGCCGATACCGTGGCCCTTAAAGCTGCCTTTGAATTTGTCAACCAACTTGGGCAAGTTGAAATTGCCGCCCACGAGCAGGCCCTGCTGGCCCATGCCACCGCTGCCCTGAGCGAAATCCCGGGGCTCAAAATCATCGGTACGGCTTCGCAAAAAGCCAGTGTAGTGTCCTTTATTGTTGATGGCCTGCACCCGATGGACATTGGGATGCTCCTCGATGCCAACGGCATGGCCGTGCGCACGGGCAGCCACTGCACCATGCCCCTCATGCAACGATTTGGCATCCCGGGAACTACCCGCGCTTCTTTTGCGGTTTACAACACCAAAGACGAGATCGACGCCCTGGTGGCCCAATTACGTCTTATTGTAAAGATGATGAAGTAATTTGCCATTTTATTTATTCGCTGTTTGCCATGAAATTATTTGATGTTTATCCCCTTTTTGATCTGGAACTAACCCGCGCCCAAGGATCTTATGTGTGGGACAAGGCGGGTCGTCGCTATTTGGATCTGTATGGGGGCCATGCGGTTATCTCCATTGGGCATACCCACCCGCATTATGTCCAAAAAATAACCGAACAATTGGGCCGTTTGGCTTTTTATTCCAACTCCATCCTCAATCCATTGCAGGATGAACTGGCCGAAAAATTGGGGCGGCTTTCTGGACACGAAGATTTCGCTTTGTTCTTGATCAATTCTGGCGCCGAAGCCAACGAAAATGCCCTCAAATTGGCCTCTTTTCATAACCGGCGCACCAAAGTAATCGCCTTTAAGCGCGGGTTTCATGGTCGCACCGCCGGCGCGGTAGCCATTACCGACAATCCATCGCTGTGCGCCCCGATCAATTCGCAACAGCACGTCCAGTTTTTGCCCTACAACGACATTGCCGCCTTGGAGCAAGCCATGAGCGAAGAAGTTTGTGCGGTTGTGATCGAGGGCATTCAGGGTTTGGGGGGCATTTATGTCGGGACTGATGAATTTTGGCGATCAGCCCGCCAACTTTGCGACCGTTTTGGGGCCATCCTCATCTCCGACAGTGTACAGTGTGGCTATGCCCGGTCTGGTAAATTTTTCTCCCACCAGTTCAGTGGAGTTGAGCCCGACTTGATCACGACGGCCAAAGGCATGGGCAACGGTTTTCCCATTGGCAGTGTGTTGATCCACCCGAAGTTCCAAGCCAAATATGGCTTATTGGGTACTACTTTCGGCGGCAACCACTTGGCTTGTGCCGCAGCCATTGCGGTGCTGGATGTCATTGAGCAAGAAAATTTATTGGTTCATGCCGAATTGTTGGGCAATTACCTCATGGCCGAACTCCGCCAGATCGAGGGGGTGCGCGAAGTGCGTGGCCGTGGGTTGATGATCGGGGTCGAACTTGAAGCTGAAGCCAAACCCATCCGGGATGCGCTCCTGTTCCAACACGGCGTATTTGTCGGATCGTCTTCTGACAAAAACACCATACGGCTGTTGCCCGCGCTCAACCTGCCCCGCGAGGCCGCCCAAGAGTTTCTGGAAAAATTTGCCTTGGTAATGAGCGAGGTCGCCGTCGCCACTTAGCCTACCAAATATTCATTTGGCCCAAAGCCAGTAAAAGGTTGTGGAATGACCGCTTCCTTTTACTGGCTTTGAGTTGATCGATTAAAAATTAGCCCTGCCAGTTCCCCCAGCCACCGCCACCGGGGGTAAGCATGATCAACTGGTCTCCAGGCTGCATTTCAGCTTGGGCAATGCCGCCCAATTTTTCTACCGTCCCGGCAGCGCGGATGATAAATTGCTCCCCGCACGCGCCCGCCTCCCCGCCTGCCAAGCCATAAGGGGGCACCACCCGGTGTTGGGTCAGCACGCTCAACGAGACAGGGGCCAAAAAGGTAAAACCCCGCCGGATCCCGTTTCCACCCGAAAAATGCCCCGCGCCGCCCGATCCAGCCCGGATGGAAAAATCATCCAACCGAACTGGGTAGCGCTGTTCCAGCATTTCGGGATCGGTGATGCGTGTATTGGTCATGTGCTGGTGGACAGCATCGGTGCCAGCAAAGGACGGCCCCGCCCCCGTGCCCCCGCCAATGGTTTCGTAATACCCAAATTGGTGGTTGCCAAACAGCACGTTGTTCATCGTGCCATAACTGCAAGCGACGAGGCCAAGGGCCTTGAGCAGGGTATCGGTCAACCGTTGGCTGGTTTCGGTGTTGCCACCCACCACCGCCGGGCAGCGATCGGGATCGGGCGAAAAGTGGGGGTTGAGCATCGTGCCCGGGGGAATGTGCAACTGGACCGACTTCATCAGGCCCTCGTTCAGGGGAATGTCCTCGTTGGGCAGTTGCGCCGCAATGAGCAGGCGGAGCGCATAAATCACTACGCTGGTTACAATGGCCGGATTGGCATTCAAGTTGCCGGGGTGTGTGGCCGAAGTGCCCGTAAAGTCGATGTCCACTTGCCCCGCTTGGGGGTCAATCCGGAGGTTCACCACCAAACAGCTCCCATCGTCCAAGTATTCTTTGGCCTGAAAATCAGTGGGTTGATTGACCAACTGCTGCAAACTGCGCCCCAAGCAGCCTTGGGCGTGGGCTTTGAGGGCTTGCATTTGGTGTTGGACTTCGGCGGCGCCAAACTGGGCACAAATGGCCAATAATTTTTCTTGTCCGGCCCGAATGGAAGCCAAGGCGGCATTTAAATCCGCCAAATTTTCGGCGATTGCCCGGGTGGGCCACGGCGGGGCGCTGAGCAACTGGCGCATGGCCTCCCAAAGCACTTGCCCCTTTTTGATGATGTAAGTGGGCGCAATCACTACGCCCTCTTCGCTTAGGCGGGTCGCATCGGGTGGCATGGAGCCGGGGCGCTTTCCGCCGAGTTCGGCGTGGTGTGCGCGGTTGGCCACGTAACCCATCAGCGCGTTGCCAGCATAAACCGGGGCAATGAGGGTGACGTCGGGCAAATGGGATCCCCCGAAACCGGGATGGTTGGTGATGAGCACATCGCCGGGCCCAACGGGCAGCACGGCCAGCACCTGACGCACACAAACCCCTAAACTGCCCAAATGCACGGGGATATGCGGCGCATTGACCACCAACTCGCCTTGGGCATCGAGCAGGGCACACGAAAAATCGAGCCGCTCTTTGACATTGACCGAGAAAGCTGTGCGCTGCAAAAGTGCGCCCATTTCTTCCGCCACTCCCCGGAAACGATTGGTAAACAAGGCCAACTGGACTGCTGGGCTACTGGCCGCTGGCGCTTGGGCATGATTGGCCAACGATCCAATTTGCTGGAGGTGGGCATTGTTTGCCCCATCGAGGCAAAAATTCCAGCCCTCATCCAAGGCTACAGTGCAGTTATTGCTCAAAATCAAGGCTTTGCCGACAATTTTTGCCCCCGGCTGCAAATTTTCCCATATGTACAGGGGCGCATCCATGTACGTGCCCGAGGGCACAGGGGCATAGGCGGGCGGCAGTGCGCTGGATGGGCGGGGAACTGGCTGGCCCGCCGAGGCGACCACCCGCACCGCCTCCACCTCGATGGCGCGGTCGATCCAGTGGCCAAACAGCTTTTCGTACTGGGCACGGAACCGGGCCCCTATTTTCACCAACCACTGATCCAATGGCCAGTCAGCGGGCAATGCTACCGCCAAAGTGTGGTCTTGGCCCTGAAACCGGAGGAACAATTGGGCCGGCTGCACTTGGCAATCCGCCGGATCAAATCCTTCCAGGGCCAATTGGGCCAAACATTGCGCACCAAGCTCCTCAACAAGCTGGCGTAAAAAGCGACATTCCTCTTCGGCAATATCGCCCAAAAGTTTTAATATTTGCTTATTGGCAAACTTTTCAACGCTGGCCTGCCCAATTCCATAAGCGCTCAGTAAACCAGCTTGATAAGGAATCACCACCTGCGTCATTCCCAAAAGTTCAGCGATGGGGCAGGCATGTTGGCCACCAGCCCCCCCGAAGGCCAGCAGGGCATATCCTTTGGGGTCATAGCCTTTGCTCACCGAAATTTTGCGGATCGCTTCGGCCATTTTTTCATTGGCAATCCGCAATAAACCGGACAATACCTCGGTTTCATTGACCAAATGTCCATGTGCTTGCATTTGCGCCACGAGGGCCTGCAACGCTTGCTGGGCCGCCGCCACGCTGATGGTAATCCCAAAGTTGGTGGGCGCCAAGCGACCGGTCAGCAAATTGACATCGGTGATGGTCAGGCCTCCGCCCGCCCCGTAGCAGGCTGGCCCCGGATCGGCCCCCGCGCTTTCCGGCCCCACGGTGAGCTGGAAACCATCGAAGCGGCAGCGTGAGCCACCACCAGCGGCCACGGTCTCAATGGCCAACGATGGGCCGAGGAGTTGCACATCGCCCACGGTGGTCTCAAACCGATAGTCGGGCGTACCGTCGTAGCGGGCCACATCGGTGCTGGTGCCTCCCATGTCAAACGTAATAACATGTTTAATACCAGATAATTGGGCAATGCTTGCTGCTCCCAAAATCCCCCCGGCCGGGCCGCTTAGCAGACTGTCCTTGGCTTGAAAAAGGGCGGCCGCTGTCAATTGCCCCGCGCTGCCCATTACCTTGAGGACTGACACGTCGCGGTTGACCGCGGCCAAATAGTTTCCAATTACTGGGGCAAGGCACGCGTTGGCCAAGGTGGTTTGGGTACGGGGCAAATACTTGATGGCGGGGATCAGCGCCGCCGAAGCTGAAACAAACTCATAGCCCGCCGCCGTGATAGCCGCCCGCAATATTTGCTCGTGTACCGGGTTCAAGTAGCTGTGCAACAAGGCAATGGCCACCGCTTCGGGCTGTTGGCAAGCCAATTCAGCCAGTACTCGATCCAGTTCGGTTTCCGTCAATCGCGTCAGCACGTTCCCCGCTGCGTCCAACCGTTCGTTGATTTCTATGACAAAATCATGCACCGGTTTTGGTTTTATGACTTGTCGGGCAAAAATATTGGGGCGTTGCTGGGTGCCGATGTCGGTCAAATGAGCAAATCCCTTGGTGACGAGCAGGGCAGTCCGGGCGGTTTTGCGCTCCAGCAGGGCGTTGGTTCCCCGGGTAGTGCCGAGCCGCATTTCGCAAGGGGGTA
>JAYUVL010000305.1:0-5075 GCA_043754075.1 Cytophagales bacterium
GCCGCCATTTAAAATCTTTCAAAAAAAACCCTTATTTTTGCTACGAATAAAAAATGGTACGCATGTGCATACCATCTTTTAACCTTAACCAATAAACAACACATAATTACTTTTGCTGTAGGGGAAGGAGTCGAACCTTCACGGGGCGGTTAGCTTCAGGTGGCAAGGTGAGCCAGTTAAATAACTCACTTTGTGACCGGTAGTTTGTTCCGAACTCCCCACCCCCGGGACAGGAGGGCATGGCTGCCAGTTTCATCACCCTACATTCTTGTTATCGTTTCAATAGTGCAAATGTAAAACATTTTGCGCTATTTTTGCTAATTTATCAAGGTTTTGTTTTAAAATATACATTTTTCGCAATATTTAAAGCTTAATTTAAGAAATTTAAAATTTAACCCCTCAATGAACGATAAAAATTTGGAGATCGACAACATAGACATCAAAATATTGTCTGAACTCATGAAGGACGCCAAGACCCCCTACACCGAAATTGCGGAAAAGGTGTTTGTTTCGGGCGGCACGGTCCATGTGCGGATGAAGAAACTGGAGAAAATGGGGGTGGTCAAAGGGGCTTCACTCATCATCGACTTTAGCAAACTGGGGTATGACATCACCGCTTTTCTGGGCATCTACCTCCAAAAAAGCTCCCTGTACGAAACAGTGTGCTCCGAAATGGCCAAAATTCCCGAGGTACTGACCGTCAACTACACCACCGGTGCGTACAGCATTTGGGCCAAGGTCATCTGCCGCGACACCAACCACCTGATGGATGTGCTGCACAACAAGATCCAACGGGTCAAGGGCATTGAACGCACCGAAACGTTTATTTCGCTCGAGGAACGGCTCAACCGGCCCTTGCAAATCGATACCAATCTTTACAAATAGCACTGGCGTATATGAGAATCGCACTGATCGGCTATGGCAAAATGGGCCAAGCCATTGAACAGCTCGCCATTGGGCGCGGGCACACCATCTCCCACCGCGTGAGCGTTGACAATCCCGAGGAGTTGGCCCTCATCACCCCCGAAAACACCGATGTGGCCATTGAATTTTCCGGGCCCGAGGCAGCTTTTGGGCATGTGATGCACTGCCTGCGCCACGGGGTGCCCATTGTGAGCGGCACTACGGGCTGGCTCGATCACAAACCCGAGGCCGATGAGTTTTGCCGGGCCCACGGGGGGGCGTTTCTCCACAGTGCCAATTTCAGCATCGGCGTCAACATTTTCCTGAAACTGAACCAAGTGCTGGCCACCCTGATGAACAGCCAACCGCATTACCAAGTGCGCCTGGAGGAAACCCACCACAGCGAGAAAAAGGACAGTCCGAGCGGTACCGCCCTGGCCATTGCGGCCGATATCCTCCAGTTGTCTGACCACTTCACGGGCTTGGCCATCCAAGAAGGGTACGAAAAAATTCCGCCGGGCACGATTCCCATCCGCTCTTACCGGATACCCGACGTGCCCGGCACCCATGTGGTGACCTACCAATCGGACATCGACGTGATCGAGATCCGGCACGATGCCCGCAGCCGGCGCGGGTTTGCCCACGGGGCCCTGCTGGCAGCCGAATGGCTGGTGGGCAAGACCGGGGTTTTTGCCATGAACGACCTGCTTTCCCTTTAAGTTGCCCCAACGGCCGACGAAACGAGGAAGCTGATCGGAGGCTTGGGCGGGGCCATGCTTTATTTACTCATTTATTAGATCAAGGGTTTTTTGGTCAAAACATCCATTGAAAAATTTATCCAGTACTTTATTAAATGGGTTTTCCTCCGAAGGGTGAACAGTGGCAAACAAGGTCATGCACGATTTAAGTTTTAGGTCGTCTGGACTTCCAAATACCTGGTTTGCATCCTGTTCATCAATCAATAAGAGTGCATTCGTAATTTGCTCAAGTCGGGATCCCAGAACAGGATGACTTAAGTACGTTTTTGCTTCATTTAGGTCTTGAATTGAATAGTATTTTGCGGTTTCACTCCACCCAAGCCCCTTGTACTGAGGGAAGATGTACCACATCCAATGGCTTCGTTTTCTTCCGGATTTAATTTCGGCAAGTGCTTGTTCGTAGTCATTTTCTTGTGCTTTCAAAAATCTATTCAGGCCTTTGTCCATGATCTGTAATCTTTTAAGGTAACCGATTGCACCCCCAACGCAATTTTTGCGTTAATGTACCAATAATGCATAGGAAAACCATCGGGCACAAACCAAACCGTAAAAGCCCTATTTTCCCCACCCACCCGTAGCACTCCGGCAAGGTTGGCCCAACCCCAACGATATTGAGTTTCTGTCGTAACTTAGCAAATTTACGGTCATGATGCCAGAAACCGCCACCGAGCTAGCCCAGTTTCGCGCTGCCCCTGCCCCCCTTCAGTCGGTGCGTGATGCCGCCACCGAGCGGGCTGGGGTGGAATTACTGGTCAAGCGCTTGGACCTTGTCCACCCCTACGTTTCGGGTAACAAATGGTACAAACTCAAGTACAACTTGGCAGCGGCGCGGCAATTGGGCCACCAAACCTTGCTCACTTTTGGCGGGGCTTTCTCCAACCATGTTTATGCCACGGCGGCGGCAGGCCGTTTGTTTGGTTTCCGCACCATCGGGCTGATCCGGGGCGAAGCGCACCTGCCCCTCAATCCCGTGTTGCAGTTCGCGGCCGGCTGCGGGATGCAGCTCCATTACATCGACCGCCAAACGTATCAGCAAAAACACACTGACCCCTTTATTCAGCAATTGACCGCCCAGTTTGGCCCGTTCTATTTACTGCCCGAGGGCGGCAGCAACGCGCTGGCCGTGCAAGGGTGCGCCGAAATCTTGGCCGATTTGCCAGCCCCGGTCGACTATGTGTGTTGTGCGTGCGGCACGGGCAGCACGCTGGCGGGTTTGTTGGCCGGGGCCGATGCCAACCACCTCGGCCAGGCCCAGTTCCTTGGTTTTCCGGTTTTGAAGGGGGGCGATTTTTTGGCCAGTGCCATTGCTGATTTAGTTGGCAAGCCAGTGGAGCGCCTCACGCTGCTGACCCAATACCACTTCGGGGGATACGCCAAAACCAAACCGGCATTGCAGGCTTTCATTGCTCAATTTATGGCCCAGCACCCCATTCCGCTGGAGCCGGTTTACACGGGAAAGTTGTTCTATGGCGTATATGACTTGCTCCAACAAGGCTATTTTTTCAACGGGGCCAAAGTGTTGGTCGTCCATTCGGGCGGGATCAGGGGTTAGCCACGCTTTCAAAAAACGAACTCCCTAACCTGCTTCAAGTTAGGGAGTTCGTTCTACTCAGGTGAGCAATCAACCCGCAAATAGAAAATCGACATTTTGCCCCATCCCACGGCAAAAAGCGGTGACCACGGCTGGCTAACGGCTATAATTGGGGGCTTCGCGGGTCACGATCACATCGTGCGGGTGGCTCTCGCGCATCCCAGCGGAAGAAATTTTGACAAATTGGGCTTCTTGCAACGTGCGGATGTTCGCCGCACCACAATAGCCCATCCCGGCCCGCAGGCCGCCCACCATTTGGTACAATATTTCATCTACTTTGCCCTTGAAGGGAACGCGGCCCACGATTCCTTCGGGCACCAGTTTTTTCACATCGTCTTCCGCATCTTGAAAATAGCGATCTTTGGAGCCCTCTTCCATGGCCTCCAGCGATCCCATGCCCCGGTAAGATTTGAATTTGCGGCCTTCGTAAAGGATGACCTCGCCGGGCGACTCATCGGTGCCGGCCAGCATGGAGCCGATCATCACCGAACTGGCCCCGCCCGCAATGGCCTTGACCAGATCGCCGGAATAGCGGATCCCGCCATCGGCAATGACGGGAATGCCCGAACCGGCCAAGGCTTTGGCGGCCTCCATGACGGCGGTGAGCTGGGGCACACCCACCCCGGCAATGATCCGGGTGGTGCAAATGCTGCCCGGCCCCACCCCTACTTTGATCGCATCGGCCCCGGCATCGGCCAAGGCTTTGGCGCCCGGTCCGCTGGCCACGTTGCCCACCACAATTTCAAGGTCGGGATATTGTAATTTCACTTTTTTGGTGGCCTCGATCACCCCGCGCGAGTGCCCGTGAGCGGTGTCGATCCCGATCACATCCACCCCGGCTATTTGGAGCAGGCGCACCCGTTCCAAAATATCGGGGGTGACGCCCACCGCCGCTCCCACCCGCAAGCGGCCCAGCGGATCTTTGCAGGCATCAGGGTTGTCCTTGCGCTTGAGGATGTCCTTGTACGTAATCAGGCCGATCAATTTATACGCATCATCGACGATGGGCAGCTTCTCGATCCGGTACTGTTGGAGAATGTCCTCGGCCTTGCTCAAATCGGTGCCCTTGAGCGCGGTGATCAGGTTTTCCTTGGTCATCACATCGCGCACCGGCCGGGAAAGGTCTTTCTGGAAACGCAAGTCCCGATTGGTGATGATGCCCACCAGCGTGCCGGTTTCGCTGATCACGGGGATGCCCCCAATCTTGAAATCGCGCATGATCCGGGTGGCCTCAAGCAGGGTCATATCGGCCCGGAGGGTGATCGGGTCCAGGATCATCCCACTTTCGGAGCGCTTCACCTTGCGCACTTGCTCGGCTTGGGCCTGGATGCTCATGTTTTTGTGGATAAAAGCCAAGCCGCCCTCTTGGGCCATTGCGATGGCCATTTCGTATTCCGACACGGTATCCATCGCGGCAGAAACAATGGGGATGCTGAGCCGGATGTTGCGGGTCAACTGGGTGCTGGTGTCGGTTTCACGGGGCAGCACCTCCGAGTAAGCGGGCATGAGCAGCACATCGTCGTAGGTGAGGGCTTCAAAAAGAAATTTTTGGGAGGGTATCATGGCAAATAGTTAGCGTCCGTATTTGCCACCCAAAATTAAAGCACAACGGGGAGAAAAGAAATAGACTTGACCGAATTGTTGAAATTTGGACAATGCGCGGCCCCGTTTGCCATTGGGGGCCAACTTTATGCCAAATTCCTGAGCAAAAGCAGCATGCCGAGTGGCGGTAACCGATGGCCCGGTTGTAGGCTACCCCAACCACGCCCACCCGCAGGGTCTCGGTGCTGTCGGCTTGGTAGTCCAGGGCCAGCGGCTGCCGG
>JAYUVL010000306.1:0-4571 GCA_043754075.1 Cytophagales bacterium
ATGGCCATTTGGCCCTTCAAGTTTTTGGGAGATTTGCGGCCGATATCTGTGTCCTCGACATCATGTTGCCCAAAATGGATGGCTACACCTTGGCCCAAGAAATCCGCAAGCTGAACGCCAACGTGCCCATCCTGTTCCTAACGGCCAAAACCCAGACCGAAGACCTGCTCAAGGGTTTTGAACTGGGCGGCAACGACTATGTGCGCAAACCATTCAGCCTTGAAGAATTGATTGCCCGGATCAACAACTTGCTGCAACTGGCCGGGCAAAAGCCCAACCAAGGGCAGAATGGCGGCATCATGATCGGTAAATATGAATTTGCCCCCCAGCGTTACGAGCTGCGCGTAGGTGAGTCGGTGCGCAAACTCTCCCACCGCGAAACCGAATTGATCGATATCTTCGCCAATCACCAAAACAAAGTAATCAATCGGCAGGACATTCTGATGCGGGTTTGGAACGACGATTCGTTTTTCAACTCCCGCAACTTGGACGTGTACATCACCCGGATCCGGGCCTACCTCAAAGAAGATGCCTCCATCCAGATCTTATCCATCAAAGGAGTAGGCTATCATTTTTTGGTGGGGTGAAATTTGCCCCCTTCCCGATCACACTCGCGCCCTGAGCGCAAGCCAACCCAATCCGAAATGGGCCCATTGGCATTTTTGCCCACTGGCCAACCGTAAAGTTAAAGTTCAAGAGAGATCGGATCCGATGCTCAATTTTTGTGCTCAGATTAGCCCACCGGCACGGTAGGGCAGGCCATCCAGAAGGCAATCCGTTGGAATGTCAAAAATGAGCCGTTGGGCCGCGTAAATATGGACGGAGGGAGAGACTGACCGAGGGGGGACGCAATCCAAGGCCGACAGCTACTTGGTGGAGCGTTGGGCCAGCCAACTTTTGGCATCACCCATGTTGTCAAATACTTTGGTGGTGTATTGGGGGGCTTTGTTATCGATCAAAAAAAGCTCGAGTGAGATATTGGAGAACAAATCGGTGGCGGTGTGGATGGCAAAATACTTCAGGCCAGCTTTGTTGGCGCGGGGCGTCCATTCAGCCACCAACCATTCAATAATTTCGTTCCAAGGGCCAACAATATTAGCGTGATCGGCCAATAAAGCCGTCATTTGCCTTTGCTCAACCAATTCTAAAATCTTGGTAAACCCAGTCTTGAGTTCATCCATCAACAAAAAACCGCGCCAACGATAATGCAGGCATTGGGTTTGCTGGTCTGGTTCCAAGATCAGATAAACATAGCCGCCTTCATTCTTGAGTTCAATTTTTCCGTTTTCCGAAGGCGGATAAAGCATCGGACTATTCATGTAACAAAGGTTGATCGCCCAGAAATGGTTTATCTGTATTCAATTTATCGCGCAAATTACATTAAATAAATTCAATCTTCAAAAGGGGATAATTTGTCAGGTTGAAAATAACTGATGAGCAAGCCGCTTTTGCGGCCAGCGTGATCTTGGGCCCTGATTAGTGGGCGCAGCATCTCGGCGGTGATGGCGTGCATCGCCTTGTTGGCCAAAGTAATTGGGACTGACAAACTGTTGGCCCCGTTTCTGGGTTATAGCCCTATCTGTTACCAAACTTGATTTATGGACCATTCATCATTTGCATTGCTCCGTTGGAGCACTATTAGGATCATTTGGCTGGGCCTAGTACTTGGACTGGCTGCCTGTGGGAAAAATAACGACCCCGACCTGCCCCAAGTTTTGGTGAGCTCCACCCAACTGGCCGAACTCTCTAAGTCCACCATTGATGGCCGGCTGCGCAATTTGCCCGGATCTAATGTGCTCACCCGCCACTCGGTGCGCGTTTACCGGATTGTGTACCGCACCCGCAACACCGAGAATGTAGAAGTTGAAGCCTCCGGTGCACTGCTGGTGCCAGTGGTGGACAATCCCAAGCCGCTCCTGAGCTTGCAACACGCCACCATCACCCAAGAAAACCAGGCCCCCTCCAATTTTACTGATCAGAGCGAGGCTTGGACGCTGGGGGCTGCCATGTCCTCGATCGGTTTCGTGGTTTCCGCACCCGACTATCTGGGCTTTGGGGCTTCACGATCCATGCCCCATCCCTACGAGCACGCGCCCACGCTGGCCTCGGCCTCACTGGACATGCTGCGGGCCGTGCGCGAATTTTGCCGCAAAGAAGGCATTACGTTGAACGAAAAGCTGTTTCTGGCCGGTTACTCGCTTGGTGGTTCGGCCACAATGGCCCTCCACAAGGTTATCGAGGAGCAGGCGGCCAGCGAATTTACTGTTACGGCCAGTGCACCAGGGGCTGGGGCCTACCACAAGACCGGTTTTGCCCGATCCATCATGGGCAGCAACCAAGCGCTCAGTTTTATCGATAGCTATTTGTGGGTGCTGGACACCTACAACCGAGTGTACAAAATCAACCGCCCAGTGAACCAGATCATTGATGCCCGGTTCAATTTTACCATTCAGGGCAACCAATTGACTGGCAATTTTAGCCGCAATCCCCAAGAATTGTTCACGCCCGCGTTTCGGCAGGGGATCCTCACCGGCTCCGACACCCCGTTTATGAATGCCCTGCGCGACAATGATGTGCACGATTGGCGGCCAAAGGCACCGATCCGGATGTTCCACGGCAGCGCCGATGATTTTGTGCCCATCACCAATGCCCGCGATGCCCTGGCCGCCATGCGCGCTCGCGGGGCCACCAACGTGGAGTTACAAGAGATCCCGGGCGGCAACCACTTCACCTCGGTACCACAATACATTTTGGGAATGTATTTTTACTTTGCCCCACTTTTATAGTCCATTGCTCCCCAAAAAAGGCCCAGCGGTTTTGTCCCAAACTGCTGGGCCTTTGTTTTGCGGCCGGCTCTTTTTTTAAGGCAAGACCCTCACTTTTTGGTTTTTTTTTGCTGCTTCGGGCTCAATGTGCTTGGCCTTGGGATTAATTTTTTAATTTAGCCGTAACAACACCCCCAAACCGGCGAAAGTGGGAGAGGGATATTAGCGATTTTAACAACAACAACTCCAAACCTATTGACAATATGAGTACGAACAAAGAAGCCTGGGGATCTCGGGTAGGACTGGTGCTGGCCATGGCGGGCAACGCAGTTGGTTTGGGCAACTTCCTCCGGTTCCCGGTGCAGGCCATCCAAAATGGCGGTGGCGCGTTCATCATTCCTTATTTGATCTGTTTCCTGCTCATGGGTATTCCCCTGCTCTTGGTCGAATGGAGCATGGGCCGGTTTGGGGGCAAGTTTGGCCACCATAGCACTCCCTTTATCTTGGATGCCTTGGACAAGCGCAGTTTTTGGAAGTACATCGGCGTGTTCGGCATTTTTACCAACCTGGCCGTGGCCGCCTATTATTGTTACCTCGAGTCATGGACTTTGGCTTATATCTATCACGCCATCATGCGCACGTTCAGTGGCATGGAGCGCGAGGCGGTCGCGGGTTTCTTTGGTGACTATGTATCGCTCACCAGCCCGGCCCAACCTATCTTGTTCTGGATCATCTGCTTGCTGCTCAACACTTACATCCTCTCGCGGGGCCTGAGTGGCGGGGTGGAAAAAGTGGCCAAAGTGGGCATGCCGCTCTTGATTGTGTTTGGTATTTTCTTGGCAGTGCGGGCGGTGAGCATCAAGGCCGGGGTCGATGGTGCCATCAACGATGGAACCGCTGGGCTAAATTTTCTTTGGACCCCCGATTTTAGCACCATTTGGACTCCCAAAGTGTGGCTGGCCGCTGCCGGACAAATTTTCTTTACCCTCTCGGTTGGCATGGGTTCCATTCAATGCTATGCGTCTTACATCCGATCCAAAGATGACGTGGCCCTCAATGCCATGAGCGCAGGCTGGATGAACGAGTTTGTGGAAGTGGTGCTCGGTGGGGCGATCCTCATCCCGATCGCGGTGGGCTATCTGGGCATTGACACGGTGATTGAGATGACCAAAAACGGGGGCTTGGGCCTCGGCTTCCGCACCTTGCCTTTCCTGTTCGAGCAATGGGGCAGCGTGTTGGCCGTCATTTCGGGCGTGTTCTGGTTTGGCCTGCTCTTTTTTGCGGGCATCACCTCGTCACTGGCCATGGGCACCCCGTGCATGGGCTTTTTGCAAGATGAATTTGGCTGGCGGCGCGAAAACGCGGCCTGGGCCTTTGGGGGCGGGGTGTTTTTGCTGGGTTTGCCCACGGTGCTCTTCTTCAACTATGGCGTGTTCGATGAATATGACTTCTGGGCGGGCACTTTCTCCCTCGTAGTTTTTGCTTTCTTTGAAATCATTTTGTTTGCTTGGATTTTTGGCATGGAGAAAGGCTGGCGCGAGATCACCACTGGGGCCGACATTGAAGTGCCCACTTTTTTTAAGTTCGTCATCAAGTTTGTTACCCCTTTGCTGCTCGGTGCGGTGTTTTTCAGTAGCTTGCCCGGGGTTTGGGACCAAATCACCAACTTGGCCATCCACGCTGAGATTGCCAAAGCAACCGATCCCGCTGTAATCGCCGAGCTGGAGAAAAAAATCTTGTTTGTCAATGGCTCCCGACTGTTATTGCTGGGGGTTTTTGCGGGCATTGCCGCCCTGGTGGGCATTG
>JAYUVL010000307.1:0-6126 GCA_043754075.1 Cytophagales bacterium
CATTTACAGGCAAACTTATGAGTGGCTTAAACAAGACAATAAATTGGGCTTGTTTTCTGGGCAGACTGGCGAAGATTTGGTAGAAGTGGTGATTTCACAACCCTCTGCGGAGTATCGTGCTTTGACCATTGAGGTTATGGCATTGTTTGCATGGCTCAAAAGATTTTCCGAAGGCTTAATTAAAGATTAATCATGAAAACAGGAAGCATCAAGATCAAGAAAAAAGGTAATGGGGAGTTAAAAAAGGAACTTACAGTCGAGGGAACGCCTATTTCCATTCCTAAAGAGTTTTTCTTTTCAGAGGAGTATTCGGGTGAATGTGAAGTTGAAATCAAGGAAAATAAACTAGTAAAAATCCTTATTAGGGGAAAGGAAATTCCTAAAAATGATGCCATTTTAAGAGATAAGGAAGCTAAGGAAGAGGCCAAAAGGCAAGAAGAAGAAAATGAAAAAAAGTGTGTGGCAGCTGAAAAGCAAGCCAAAAAAGCCCAATCACAAGTTTCTACAAATACTTCTTCCAAACACAAAAAACCTGATTCTTTTGTGATTGAAGATGCTTTAACACCCAAGTATTCGGAAGAGCTAAAGCTCGCTATAGTTAGTGCTTCTGCAACAATTGATAATTTCAATTTGAAGCTTAATAAATTTGCTAGATGTCTAAAAGACAATAAGGGTAAAGAGAAATTCTACTTCTTCAAAAATGACAAACGTGAAAACAGAAGAACAGGCGAAATTACAGGGCATGATTTCGAAATTCACGAGAATTTTGGTGATACGAATTTTGGTGCTTTAATCAAACGTCAAGCAAATTTAGCTGAAAAAATTTGTGGAGGAAAAGGCAAGCATTTTTTTAAAAAAAGCTTTGTGATTGATTGGCGATTAGTTCTAGGGATAGGTGGTGAAAGCGTTTATGAAACTTCCATCACTTTGCACCATATTTACGGGATTCCTTATATTCCAGCAAGTGGAATAAAAGGCATATTAAGAAGTTGGATAATCAACGAAGTTTGGGGTAGTGAGGAGAAAGTACCTGATACAGAAAAAGATTTTCCGCTTACGAATGCTGAATTTAGGGCACTAACCGAGGATAAAGAGTTCTGCAAGATTTTTGGCTGTCTATCTGAGGTAAAAGCGGTTGAATTTAAAGATAGAAAACCTGTTTTTAAAATTGATAAAAATGGTAAGGAAACCAAAGAATACAAAATGAAAGATGCGGTTTCTGTTACTTTGAAAGACAAAGATGGCAATGGTCAAGAAAATCAGGGCGAAATCATTTTCTTTGATGCATTCCCAACTTCTGCCCCAAAAATCGAGGTGGACATCATGAATCCGCATTATCCTGATTATTACAAAGATGCAGACAATAAAAAAAGCATTGCCCCTACGGACTACCAAAGCCCAAACCCTATTCCATTCTTGACCGTTACAGGCACGCCTTTTCAGTTCCTTATTGGTTCGAGAGATGAGGACTTGCTCAATACAAAATTTGGTAAAAATGGAGAGGAAAAAACGATTTTAGAATGGCTTACTGATGCCCTCACTAATCACGGCATCGGCGCCAAAACCGCCGTTGGCTATGGCTACATGAGCTAACCAACCTGAAAACACTATGAAAACCGAAGAAATCCACCATCAGGCAGAAATCCACGGTTAAAACCGTGGATTGACAGCGTGGATCGACAGCGTGGATTGAGTGGACAGACGAGCGCAAACCATAACCCACAGTTGAAACTGCGGGACAAACCAACCCCCAGTTTCAACTGTGGGACCAGACAAAAACATGGCACATTCTTATGTCAAAATATGGGTCCACGCCATCTTGGGCACCAAGTACCGAAAGCCGTTGATCGCCCCTGCCATAAAAAAGCAGGTGCACCAGATCATAGTGGAAGAGGTGAAAGGGTTGGGGTGTCCTCTACTGGCCATCAATGGAATGCCCGACCATGTGCACCTCCTGTTCTTGATGAATGCCCAAAAGTCCATTGCCGACACGATGAAACAGATCAAGGGGGGCAGCTCGCACCTCATCAATCAGCAAGATCTGGGAGCTGACAAATTTGCTTGGCAGGTGGGGTATGGGGCTTTTTCGGTGAGTGAATCGGGCATCATGAAAGTGAAGCAATACATCAAAAACCAAGAAGTGCATCATCAGAAATTGACTTTTCAGGTTGAATATGAGCGTTTTTTGGCATTGCATGGGCTGACCGGGGAAGAGGGGGCCCATGAGGATCCCACGGTCCCATGATCCTACGCTCCCATGATCACGCGCTCACACGCTCCCATGAGGATCCCACGGTTGAAACCGTGGGTTGATGGGGTTGACGGGGCCCATGAGGATCCCACGAGGATCCCACAGTTAAAACTGTGGGTTAATGGACAGACGAACCCCACAGTTTTAACTGTGGGATAAATAACACTCTAATGCCCAAGCTCTACCTATTGTTCTCGCACTCGCTCACGCCGGATCAGGAAACGGATGCCCGCACTTCGCTGGGGGTGGACGGCTTTGAGACCCTGCCGCCCGAGCTACAGGCCCGTTTTGGGCAGGTGCCGCCCGAGCTGGAGGCTCTGGCCGACTATGCTGCTCCCTTTGCCCTCTGGCTGGCCGAGCGGGCCGGGCCGGCCGACTGGGTGCTGGTGCAGGGCGATTTTGGCCTCACTTTTCACTTGGTGGCCTGGTGCCTGCGCACGGGCCACGGCCAGCCGGTGTATGCCACCACGGCGCGGGTGCACACGGAGGCCATCCAGCCCGACGGTTCGGTGCTGGTGACCAAGACGTTTCGCCATGCGCGGTTCAGGAAATATGAGGCCGCCTAAACTGTCTGGCTACTGCCACACCCGGGCATGGGCGAGGGTAGCACCTGGCCCGCAAAATTGGGAAAATAAACTTTTGATAAAACTGGTCAAGACAATGGAAATAGGATGGATTGGCTTACATTAGGGTCTAAAACGCCCCAGAACTCAACAGATGGGTTTTCTTTGGGACAACGGTAAGCACCAGGAGTGCGCAAAACGCTTAAACTGACAGATCATGGAAAACTTAAAACAACGCATTACGCTGAATTACGAGGTGATGAAGGGCAAGCCGACCATTCGCAATATGCGCTTTTCGGTGGCGCAAATGCTGGAAATGCTGGCCAGTGGCATGGGCCAAGACGATATATTGGCAGACTACCCTTTTTTAGAGAAGGAGGATATCCAAGCCTGTTTATGGTATGCTTCACAAATGGTAAACACTAAACACATTGCCCCACTGGTAAATGCTTAGGTTTTTGGTCGATACCCAACTGCCCCCTGCCTTGGCCAAGTTTTTGGAGAACAAGGGGCATCAAGCCGCGCACACGATGGATTATCCAAACGGGCACTTACTATCGGACAAGGAAATTATTGGATTGGCTACCCAAAACCGACAAATCATTGTGAAAAAAGACAGTGATTTTCTTGATCATTACCTCTTAAAAGGGGCTCCGCCAGATGTTTTGCTCTTGGAATTGGGAAACATTAAGAATACCGACCTGCTGCAAGTTTTTGAGCAGAACATGCCAGCCATTCAAGGTGCTTTTGAGCACGGAACCCATTTCGCCATCTTGGACAAGCTCAGTTTGATTCAATTTTAGCCACCACCGCGCGGGTGCATACAGAGGCCAGCCAGCCCGACGGTTCGGTGCTGGTGACCAAGAAGTTTCGCCATGCGCGGTTCAGGAAATATGCCTAACTTAAACCATAAAATTATCCACACTTACCCTGAGTTTATAACAAAAAAATCAAACCCTGTTTTTCATTGATCATGCCGCTTATCCAACCACCGCGCCGGGTATTGCTCTCTTTTTTGGGCACCAACAAATATGAAGAGTGTGTCTATTATTTTGAGGATGACCGCGACCAATCTTACGGGGTGGATCGGTTCGTACAAAACAGCATTTTCAAGCACCTGTGCCGGGATTGGTCAAGCGAAGACAAGTATTTTGTGTTTTTGACCGAACAGGCCGAGCCAGCTAATTGGAATGGGGACAAGTATGACGATAAGAAAGGGCTGAATGAGACCTTGGCAAAAAATGGCTTTGCGGTAACGCCTACCGCAGTGCGTGAAATGCCCGAAGGTTACAGCGAGGAGCAGATTTGGCAGGTATTCCAGCGGGTGTTTGACTGTCTGGAGCCTAGCGACCAAGTTTGGCTGGACATCACTCATGGCTTCCGCTCGCTGCCACTTTTGGCCACCGTACTTATCGACTATGCCCGCTTTTTAAAGAATGTAAAAATTGAAAAAATTTATTACGGGGTGTTTGAATCATTGGGCACAGGACCCCAAATAAAGGAAAAATATCCCAACCCAGCTGATCGGTGGGTGCCGGTGCTTGACCTCACCGCTTTTTCTCAATTACAGGACTGGACCAGCGCGGCCAATGATTTTATCAACTTTGGGTCAGCAGATAAGTTAAAATCCCTCGCCGACACCCAAGCAAAAATAGAAATTATATCAAAAGGCAATAAAAGCAATCAAGCAAGAGACATTAAATACTTGTCCAATCACTTGGTGAGTGCGGTGCAGCATTTGGGCACCAACCGGGGCAGCGCGATCAGTGAGGGAACTGTGTTTGGGAACGTAAAAGACACGATCCAAAGGTTGGCAGACACTAATTTTATTGCCCCCTACAAATATTTGTTTACAAAGATAAGTGACAAAGTTGCTGATTTTCAGCTTAATCAGGTGCTCAACTTTGTGCCAGCGGTGCAATTCTGCTTGGATCATGGCCTGGTGCAGCAAGGTATTACCCAGTTACACGAAGGAATTATCTCTTATTTACTGGCACAATTGGGCCATGAATGGAAAATAAACGGCAAGAATGGGAAGGAATCAAGAAAACATCGGGAATTGCTGTCCAGTGTGCTCAACTACTTAAATGCTAAGGAAGCGCAGCAAAACCAATGGAGGCCAGAGCTAATTAACGACCCTTTGTTTGAGTTGTGGAAAAGCAATGATTTAGTAAATGAGTTCGTCAATACCTACACCGCTCTGACCAACTTCAGAAATGACATCAACCACGGCGGCTACAGTGACAGTAAAAATCCAGATACATTTATCAAAGCACTTAAAAAGCACTTCGACGCGACCAAGAACATCTTGCAAATTACGACAACTTGACCCCTAGCCAAGCAACCAAGCCGCTGCCGGGGTTTTTATCCACCATTTCACCTGTTTTACCCAAATGACCCGCCTCCTACTTTCTTGGCTAGACCCCCTGGCCGACTTCCACCAAACGGCTGCCGGCACCGACAGGGCACCCAGGGTGCGCGACGACGGCCCCAACTATCTGCTCCACAGCTGCCATTACCAGCCCCAGGGCTATGAGCGCCACGTGCTGCTCTACTCCGAGCCGGCGAGCACTAGCCACAAATACGGTGATGCCTTTGCCAAGCACATCAAACGGTTATTTTCGCAAAATCAACTGACGGTGGAGCACATGGCCCTGAAATCGCCCAGTGACCTGAGCGAGGTGAAAGCCCAGGTGGCGGGGTTGCTGACCCGACTGGCCAGCCACGGCTCCGTTCAACTAGACCTGTACTTTTCCACGGGCACGGCGGCCATGATCCTGGGCTGGTACATTTGCCACGAAACGCTCAACCTGAACACCCGGCTCATCACTTTTGCCCCGCCCAAATTTGGCTACTACCAAGACCGCCCCACGCTGGTTGAGGTGCGGGTGGATCAGTCACCGCTGCCACTGGCGGCCACGATCCGCCAGCGGGCCGTGGACAACCCATCCCCGGAATTCCACGATGGCCCGATCCTGACGGGGGCGACTGCCGCCGTGTACAAGCAAGCTACCGAAGTGGCGGCCGCCGACTGCCGGGTGATCATCTATGGCGAAACCGGCACGGGCAAGGAGTTGCTGGCCCGCCACATCCACCAAAATTCCAGTCGCAAAGACAAACCTTTTGTGGCCCTCAACTGCGGGGCCGTGGCCAAGGGCACGCTCGAGGCCCAGCTTTTCGGGTACAAGAAAGGGGCTTTTACCGGGGCCGATGAAAACTCCAAGGGGCTTTTTGAACAGGCCAACGGCGGTACGCTGCTGCTGGACGAGATCGGCGAGATCAGCCCCGAAATGCAGGTGGCCCTGCTCCGGG
>JAYUVL010000308.1:0-3617 GCA_043754075.1 Cytophagales bacterium
TTTGAACATGCAAAACGAGGGCATCAAAAAGGCAATGGAATTGATCAATTTTGATAATTTAACCCCCGAAGAACGAACGCAAGCCAAAAATAAAGAGGCTGCAAAGGTCGTTTTGACTAAGGAACGAATGGCAGAAAAACTTGAAATCGCAAAAAGTTTACTACAAACACCTCTCACAAACGTGGAAATTGCAAAGCACACCAAACTAAGCGTTGAGCAAATAGAACAGCTAAGCAACGAACAAAAGTAAGAACCATGCCTGATAAGGCCTTGGCAAAATCGGGGGAGAATTGTTTATTTAATTATCCATTTCGCCAAACCCTCACCTTCGCCAAACCCTGTCTCTAATTCCTGCTCGCCCAAGTGCTCTCCCCTTCCCTATCCCTATTTCTGCTTGCTTGGTCATTGGATGTTGGTTTCAAAAACCGCAACGATTAGCGGGTGTGCGCACTAAGCCAAAGCGATTGGCTTGGAATCACTGACCAGAAAAAGTAGTGGGATTGTTCAACCCGGGGTTAATCCAACCGATCGTGGTTGGACTATCCGTGTCGCTATCCGTGTTGTCAAGTTATTCATACAAATCATCATTGGGAGTGGCTTCCAGTTCCACCAAAAAGCCGGCGATTTCGCGACAACAATCGGCCAAGTACTTGGCTGCCTTTTCGGCAGTGGCTTGGGCCGGGTTGCCCACCCCCGTATCGGCCGTCACTTGGGTCCAGGCCCGCTGAGCCGTCACCCAGCCATCGCGGAGGCCCTTGATCCGGAATTTTTTGGCGTACCCATCGCCCCATTCACTTTTGGGCAATACCAGTTCTGGGGCAATGTGCAAGATCGCGCTGGTTTCCATTTCGCCCGCGTGGTCGCCCGGATCGTCGAAGTAGTGGTTCCAATTGACCGCCCGGAACCAATTGACCGCCGAGACAAACACCGAAGGAAACAAAACAGACAGCTCCCGGATCATTTGTTTGAATTCATTGCCACCGTGCCCGTTCAAAATCACCAATTTGTGGATTTGTTGGCGGTTCAGCACATCGATCAAGTCTTTTAGCAGGGCAAGTTGGGTGGAGGGGTTCATGTTGAGGCAGAGCTTCACATCGAGCTGGCCAGTGTTGACCCCAAAGGGCACCGTGGGCAATACGATCACTTTGGCCCCGGCTTCCCAAGCCAATCGGGCCGCTTCGGCGGCGACATAATCACATTGGATGGTGTCCACGGCGTAGGGCAAATGGTAGTTGTGGGCTTCGGTGGCCCCCCACGGGAGAATTGCCACTTTATAGTCGGTTTCTTTGACCGTTTTCCAATTGGTTTCGGCAAGTAAATAGGGTCTGGGTTCGGACATTGCTTTTTTGCGCTAAATTTACACCAAAAATGGATTTGAACATTGGGATTATTTTATTGGCTGCTGGGGCGTCGCGTCGCTTGGGGCAGCCCAAACAGCTCCTATCCATCGATGGCCAGTCCCTTTTGCGCCGGAGTGCGGAGGCTGCTTTGGGAATTGATCCGGAGGTAGCCGTGGTGGTGCTGGGCGCCCACCATGACCTGATCGCGCCCGAATTGGCTGGGCTGCCGCTGCAAGTGGTGGTCAATCCCAACTGGGCCACTGGCATGGCCTCTTCGCTCCACGTGGGGTTGGCGGCGGTGCTGGCGCAGCAACCCAGTACCGCCGCCGTTTTGATCCTGCTGTGTGACCAGCCCTTGCTCACCGCTGAGGTTTTGCAGCAGTTGGTGGCTGCTTTTGGCCAAACTGGTGGCCCCATCGTTGCCTCGCGCTATGCCAACGGTGTTTTGGGGGTTCCCATTTTGTTTTCCCAGCCATTGTTCCCCGAGTTGCGCTTGCTCACCGGCGATGCGGGAGCCCGCAAATTGCTCGCCCAATGGCCAGATCTAGTCCAGAAAGTCGATTTTCCCGAAGGCCTGCTGGATGTGGATACTCCCGAAGACTGGGCCATGATCCAAGCGCAATTGAACCTTTAACCACCTACATTTACCCTATCGGTGTACCAAATACATTGTTCATGGAAATCAAAATCCTTTTTTTGCTCGGTTTTGCTGGCATTTGCGCGATTGCTCAATCGTTCACCTCCCAAGCCCAAGCCCCGCAACTGGCTTGGGAAGTATTGGCCGATATTGACTGGGAGAAAAAATACAACCCAGCGCAAAAGCAAACGTTTTCCTACCCCAAGTTTCCGCCTTCCCTCTACGGTTGGCAGGGCAAAGAAGTGATTGTCAAAGGCTATTTGTTGCCCGTGGATGTGGGCGGCAAATATGTGGTGCTCTCCCGGTTTCCTGTCGAGAGCTGCTTCTTTTGTGGAGGGGCCGGCCCCGAATCAGTGATGCAGGTTTATATGAAAAATCCATTTCAGATTCGGCGCAAAATGGTTACTTTCAAGGGTAGGCTGCGGCTCAATGACACCGATCTGGAGAATCTGATCTATATTTTGGAAGCGGCCCAGCTGATGCCCGATTTGTAGTGAAGGCCAGGGTTGTGCCCCTGTAGTTGTTCACGCCAGCAGGAAGGTTGCCTCGGCGATCAAAAACGATGTTCTAGAAGCCGAGCCAACCGTTGAGGGAAATGTTGGAATTATGGCAACTGGCACCGGCAGAAATTCTTTGCTGGCCTTTCCCCTTCAACTGATAAAAAGTGGACACATTGTCCACTTTAATTATTCCTCCTCCTCCTCTTCTTCTTCCATGGCCATCTGCCGGACAAACGCCCCGCGCCGAGGCGCGGGCATCACTGAATGCTCGCCCTTTACCCCTTTCCAAATCACTTCGCTAAAAGCCAGATCCGGGGCAGCGTCCACATCCCGCAGGTTGAAACTGGCCGATTTTCTGGCGCTGGGGGTGTCGGCAGTGTTCATTTCGTCGAGATCAACGTTGTTGGCCAAGGCTTTATAGCCTTTTAGATTGGGCTGGGCCGTAAAGCAGCGCCACAAGGGAGCGGCAGCGGCATCGTACTGGCTCATGGGCGGCAGGCCAAGGATCAGCTCCATCGTCCGCAGTATCCCCGTGGTGGAGTACATGGTGTGATCTACCTGTCCGCGCTTTACGTAGGGACCGATCACGAGTGCGGGCGAGCGGTGCGCATCTACGTGGTCTGGACCATTTTGGGCATCATCTTCCAGCACAAAAACGACGGCCTCTTTCCAGATCGGACTGTTGGACAGGTGCTCGACCAACTTGCCGAGGGCCAGGTCGTTATCGGCCACCATGGCCCGGGGAGTGGGCATCCCCACCCGGGTGCCGGCAGTGTGGTCGTTGGCGAGCCGGATGGTGTTGAACCGGGGCACAGAATTGATCTTGACCAACGAATCAAAATCCTGTCGCCATTTCTCAACTCGAACCTGATCTTTGATGCTCAGATCGTAGCCGGGATAATCAACATCAAAATGCCCAACCAAGGCCTGAAGGTTGACTTTTCCATCATCGGCAAATTCACCATAGGTGCGATATGAAACCTTGGCCCGTTGACAATAATCCCAGATGAAACCATTTTTGGGGTAAGCAATTGGGCGGCTCCCTTCAAAATCATAGCTGCCACCGCGCCCACCGTAGCTAGTGGGCCAAGTTTTTTCCACAAAATCATTGGCATAACCTGCCATTGACCAGTTGTGGCC
>JAYUVL010000309.1:0-6499 GCA_043754075.1 Cytophagales bacterium
ATTATAGAAAATACTTGCCATAAATTTTCTTCTGTTTTGAGCTTGTGTTTCGAAGCCAAAAATAGTTAATATACTGATAA
Organism: Cytophagales bacterium; assembly: GCA_043754075.1. Classification (GTDB taxonomy): domain Bacteria; phylum Bacteroidota; class Bacteroidia; order Cytophagales; family Thermoflexibacteraceae; genus JALONO01. The sequence continues at coordinate 81 of JAYUVL010000309.1, forward strand.
TAAACAAACGGTAACTCTAATGTACAGACAAGCAAAAGAAATACGAAAATGATTGACAATGGGGGAAGCAATGGAATTTATCATGCCCGCATGGTGCGTTTGCCCGAGGAAGGAGTGGTATTCTATATGGTCACCAATGAAAGCTCGATCAATGCAATGAGGGTGCTGCCCAACGTAACCCAACTCTATTTTCAGGGAAATATCACGCAAGACGCTTTGACCATGCAACCAAAGTTTAGCAGTGCTGATGCCGAAAAAATTTATACTATATTGGTCCAAACCAAGACAATTGATCTGGCAAAAGAACTTGCAAAACAGAATATCAAAGTTGAGGATGACATGATATTACTGGACGTAGGGCAAAGATTAACCGAAGAAAAGAAAGTAGCCGAAGCTTTGTCCCTGTACCTGTACTATACCATTACCTTCCCAAATATCGTCGTCGCGTGGAACGACCTGGGGGATCTCTATCAAATGAAAAACAACAAGGCGGAAGCAATAAAATGCTACCGGCAAGCCCTGAAAGTTCGGCCCGGCAACCCACGAGCCCAAAAGAGCCTTGACAAACTTAATTGACGCATTTTACAAGGTCTTGATCTACGCAGTTTACATCAGCTTATAAATTCAAGACCTTGTCCCAACTCGACATCAAAAGCGTAATCCTATATCTTGAAAAGCGTTGATGTTTCAATGGTGCTGTCATTGACGGTAGTGGTCTCGCACTTGCTAATCAAAGTAAAGGGCACATAATCTATAAACTCATTCAAATTGGTGAAGAAGTTGGTGCCATATTTTTGCGTACCCTTGTAAAAAACTTGATTTACCATCAAATATCGGCCTTTGAAATCTTTTTCAAGCACGGCAAATATATTCGCGAGGTTGGGAAGTATATACCAAATTATTTCTGAAAACATGATACACTCATAGTTCTTAAACTTACTAAGTTCAGAAGTTATATCTACTACTTCAAAGTCAAGATGCGGGAAAAGTTGTTTGGCTTTTTCTATTGCAACAGGCGAAATATCAATACTTTTAGGTACAATTCCTGTTTCCTTGTTGATCCAGTCGGCGTAATAACCGAGCCCACAACCACACTCGAGCACAGAACTGATATGATTGTTTTTTAGGTGTATGATGCCCGCGCTTCTTGAGTACTTGTTTGGCTGGGTTGATTGCATCCAAGGGTCGTTGAACCTAGCATACATTTCATCAAACTTCCCAATGAAATTCCCATCTTTGATAACGTAGTCGTGATAGGTTTCTTTAATCTGTGTCATAAATTTAGTTAGATTGTTTTTTGGAATTTTGAAAATTGCGCAATAATGGGCATCGCTTATCTTGAGAATGATCAGAACTACCAGATACGAAAACCCATTTCACCGAGTTGAGCGATTCACAGTAGCAATTTATGGAGAAAATATGGGATGACCATGCGTACAAGACCACGTTCAGTGATTGGGTGAACGACAATATCACCGGCCCGGACGTGGAGTTTGCCGCCAGGCCGCCCTCTACCGGGCGGGGCTTTGTCCCCATCAAGTGGCGGTGGGTGAACGAGCGGACCTTCGCCTGGCTCAACTTTTTCCGCCGCCATGCCAAGGATTATGAGAAAACGCCGCAGAGCACCGAGGCTTGGGCGCTGTGGGCCAACTACCAAACTGTCCTCAACCACTTCTAAATGAATCAAACACGATTTTTAAACATGTTCTTATCTTGAAGAATCATCAAAACCACAAGATATGAAAACCCATTTCACCGAGTTGAGCGATTCCCAGTGTCAACTTATGGGGAAAATATTGAATGACCCAGGCAAGCGCAAGCAAAGTGTGTGGACGAACATCAATGCGTTATTTTCCGTCATCTACCCTTGGGATCCAATGGCGCAACCTGAACCCAGACTTTGACCCTCCGCATTAACGCAATGAACCATTTGGATCAAGATTGCCACCCTGTGATTGAATAGTGTTGGGCCCCGTCAATTGAGCAACCACTTTCTGGCTTAGGTGTATTTGTTTTTGCCCAATATTTAGTGTGGGTTTCGGCCCAAAAAGGGAAAGCGTTTGCTAATGTTGAGGGCTGATCAGCCAACCTGACCAGCCTATCAATCCGCTTTTACCCAATTTCAGCCCGCATGGAAACCTCAGACGCCCCTGCTCCTCACACCGCTTTACCGACTTGGGGCCCCGTTTTAAAGGAGCGGAGGGCAACCCGATCTTGGCTCCGAGGGGAGTAAGCATGGATCCCAACTGGCTCGTGATGACCAACACGGGCCAAAACCGGGTGCCGACATGGCGGCCCGTGCCCTTCGCTGCTCGGTCCACCAGCTAATTTAATGGCAAGGCGCGCTTCCCCGATGAGGGGTTGGAAGGTACGGGTTGCTGTCACCGGGTCAGGTTTTACGGCCTTGGGTGGCTCGCAGGCCAGCAACCCGAGCCAGCACATCCGAACAGCTAAAAGCAAAGGCTGGGCAATTCGGGCGGGGTGGATCATCACGGTTAAGTTGGTGTATGATGATGATCCACTCCAGCCCCGAGTGACTGCATTGATCCGACATTATTGTCTTTCGGACACGCAAAAATTGCGTTGGTGGCCTATTGTTTTCCCCGCCGCTTCATTTCTTCTGGTTCGTCGAGGATTTCCGACTCGGCCACGGCTTTCCAGTTGAACTTTTCGTCAAAAGGATCCAAGGCTTTCTGCGGCTCAAAAATGCGCGCGTCCACTGGTTTGGCGCGGTAAGGGGCCAAGTTGGGTTTAGCATGGAACAAATCGGCCAGATCGGTCGATCCCGCGTCGTACTGGTTGAGGGCGGGCAGGCCCAGAATCTGCCAAAAAGTTTTGAAAATGCTGCCGAAACTGTAGTGCTGGTGGCCCACATAGCCGGGTTTGGCATACGGTGAAATGACCATGAGCAGGCTCCGGTGCGCATCTACATGGTCCACGCCACCCTGAGGATCGTCTTCGGTCACCACAATGGCCATGTTTTTCCAGTACGGGGTTTGCGACAGAAACTCGACGATCCGGCCCAAGGCCAAGTCGTTGTCGGCCATGTAGCTTTCTTGGAAGGGAAAGCCATCGGCGGGCCGCTCTTTGCTACCGTGGTCGTTGGGCAACAATATTGTCAATACCCGGGGCATTTCCTTGCCTGGACCCAACCATTTTGCCTTGTATTCGGCCATGAACTGGTCGGCCCGGAACTGGTCGGGGATGCCCATGTTGTAGGTGGCGTAGGTGCGCGAGGATTTGTCAAAAATCGGGGCAGGCACGGGATAGTTCACCGCATACTGCACTCCCGTGTATTTTAGGGTGCTGTCGGCGTAAGTGGCGGCGAGTTCCAGCCCAAACCCAAAATTGAAAAAGGGCACTTGGTGGCGTTCCAGATGCTCCCAAAGTGAGCCGGCCTCGTTGTAGTCTTCGGGATAAATGGCCCCCGAGGAGCCGACGAAGGCCAAGTTACCGGGCGCTTGGGAGCCGAGCTTCATGTCGCGCTTGCCGCCATACGCCGCGCTAACACTGGTTTCCATCCATTCGTTGGGATAGGTGCACACCAGCCAGCGGTGGCCATCGGCCGAATGGTCGGAGTCGCAGTAAAAATTGTCCGAAATGGCAAACTGCTTGGCCAGTGCCAAATGGTTGGGCATCACGTCCACGGGGGTCACATTGGCCGTTTTGGCCTTGTTTTCCACCGTGAGGCCAGCGCCGAAACGCGCTAGGGCCGGGTCGCCGCGCCCGTTTTTCACTTGCCCAAACACCTCGTCATAAGTGCGGTTTTCCTTGGAGATAAACACAATGTACTTGATGGGCGACTGGCCCGCGCCCCCCACCAGCGGAATGGGGTTTTGGTGGCTTTTGAGCTGCGCCTCCCCGATTTGGGCGAAGCTAAAATTATTGGCGATTACTTTCTCGGTCTCGCTTTGGAGTTCGGCCGGGGTGGGCAGATCCATGACCGACACCGTGCCCTTCATCAGCCCGCCCACATAGCTGCCCTCGGGGCCTTTGACAAAACCCGCCCCGCCATTGGGCCCACTGCCGTAGCCTTTGGCATTGGCCACGATCAGTTTTTTGCCATCGTTGCCCACCTTCAATTTGCTAGGGAACCAGCCCGTGGGCAAATGGCCCAACACCTCGTGGGTGCGCGTGTCCACCACCCCCACGGCGTTGATGCCGGCCTCGGCCACGTAGAGCCGCTGCCCATCGGGGGCCAGGGCCAGGCCAAAGGGGATCACCCCCCGGAACTTGGCCAAGCGCGGGTCGGGCTTGAGGAAAATGTTTTTGACCACTTTGTCCTGTTGGGGATCAATGACCGAGATGCAATCATTGGTCCCGTTGCTGACGAACACTTGATCGTTGGTGGCCACAATCGAGTTGGGGCTCGCCCCGCCCACGGCCGGGATGCCCTCCACCATTTCCCCCACCAAAAAGCCGGTTTTGACCTTGGCCGTCACTTTGGGCGCGTCCGGGTTGGCCAGATCCACCGCCCACACCGAGAAGGCTTCGGGGGAATTTGGATCGCCGAGGCCGGGAATTTTGACCGAATCGCGGTCAATTCCTTGTTCGGCTTCTTTGGATCCATAAGCAAATGCCGGGTATTTTTCGGTCGTGTTCTTGAGATCGTCCAGTTTTACGCTTTCATAGGCTTGGTATTCGTACATGCCCACGTTGGCCACGTAGATTTTTTGTTCATTGGGGGTGAGGGCCAGCCCGAAGGGATAGCGGCCGGTGGGAACATTGTGGCGGATTTTCTGGCTGGCCACGTCCACCACCACCAGCCGGAACCCGATCTGATCCACCACATAAAGCGTTTTGCCGTCGCGGGTCAAGACCAAGTCGCCGAGATAGCCGTGCGAGTAGTCGCGGTCGGCGGTCTTGGTGGCGCAATCGATCACGCCCTTGGCTTGGCCGGTGGCCACATCAAAAAGGTAGATCTTGTTTTCCTGCCCCCCGGCCACATACACCGTTTGGTTGTCGGGCGATACGGCCAGGCCCATGAACACCGAGGCCAAAATGCCCTCGTCATTGTCGGCTCCGGAAGGCACTTGGCGCACCTTGGGCTGGTCGGTCAACACGCCGGTGATGATCGAGATCGAGAAAGGCTTGGTGCCCGAGTTGGCCGTTACCGCCACTTGGCCGTCGGGCGAGAGCACTAGGCCGTAGGGGTGCGGGGCCACGGCGATTTGCCGCCCGCGCGGGGTGACAAACCGGCCATTGGGCAGCACAGTCCGCCCGGCGCGATCAATGCGCGTGTAGGCAGTGTCCGCAGGGGCTGAAATCCGCCATTGCGTTTCAATCGTTTGATTTTTAGTGGGTTGGCAGGAAATAAACAGCCCAGTCAGGGCCAAGGTCAACAGGCAATTGCGCATAAAAGACATTTTTCGGGCAAGTTAAGCACTGGCTGTGACGCGGGTGTTAACAAGAAATGAAGTTTTGGTGATGCCTACCCGATAAACCCCAAGGCAGTGCTGCGATCGTTGAGCAACTGGCGGTACAGGTTCCGCTGATCGGGTGGCAGGAAACTGATCCCGATCAGGTCGAGCATGGCCCCCTGTTTTTGGGCCATTCTGGCATACACGCGATCCCTTGCCTTTTTGCTGATGGCCAAGTTGCCTGCCAATTGGTCAAAGTCGTGGCGGGTGATCCGGTTTTTTTTGCCATTGACGGTGAGGGCCGATTCCTCTTTGTCTTGTGGCATGGCCAAGCGGGTGGACACCAGATCGTACGCCGGGGCCAGTGTGATGTCGCTGTTGGGCGGCATGAGGAGCGAGAAATTCTTGAGGTGCATATCGGCATTGCCGCTCAGGAAACTAAAAACGGCCAGTTCGAAAAAAGCGAGGACGGCCAAACCTTGGTTCGTGGCGTATTGGCGGATGATCTTTCCAGTTTTTTCCAGCGAGCCCCGGTACTTGTGCTCGGTCAGGTTTTCGGAAAGTTGGCACAGATCCTCAACTTGGATTTTCAATGGCCCCTCCCGATCGAACCGCCGGGTGAGGTAGGCCAGTTCGCCAGATGCTAAGCGGATCAACGTGTGCTCGGCCGTTTTAATCCCGCACAGCGCGGCCAGTTTCATGGTCAAATCTTCGTTCTCGGGCAGGGCTGGGTATTGTGGCGAGGGCAGCTTTAGGATGTAGTTCTCCGCAAACCCAACAACGGTGATTCGGGGGGGCCGACTTGCACCGAAAAGATCCTCTGCTGTCAGCGAAAGCTTGGGTTGCACACCGGTCACTGTCACACCCTGGCCAATGATCCGCCGGATCAACCTTTTGAGGTCATCTTGGTCCAGTGCCACGGTGGGCGATCCGAGCTTGCCAAAAAAACGCTTTGTGCAGGCTGGATGGAAATCACCGCCGGTCGACACCGGCTGATAACAGGAGAGGCAGCGATCGGTCATGTGGCGGGGGCAGTTGGATTGACACCGTGAACACTCA
>JAYUVL010000310.1:0-3118 GCA_043754075.1 Cytophagales bacterium
AGGGCTGCATCTTATAAACCCCAAATTTTGCCTCGGTATTTTGGAAGGATTTCTACCCATTTGATAGCTTTCCTCTATTATGTAATATTTTATCTTTACTTCAATAAAAAATACGGGTGCACTGTGTTATTGTTGATCTTAAGTATGGATGTGCTGGTGCGCGCCAACGAAGTGAGCCCGGAAAAATCAGCCTAACCGGTTTCCATTGTTGCATTATGTCCTATATTTACGGAAATAAGCCACTTTAGCTCAGTTGGTAGAGCAGCTGATTCGTAATCAGCAGGTCGAGGGTTCGAGTCCCTTAGGTGGCTCCAGCGGTTCAGGGCACTCAGTCCTTGAACCGTTTTCTTTGGGTCCGCTCGGAGCCTGTTAAAACTTGGTACGTCCCATAAAAAAGCCCTCAAGGTTTGCCTAGACCTTGAGGGCGGAAGTTTTGCCTTATCAGGCCAATCGTTTATTTCACAAAGATCTGCTTGGTGAGCACAGCTCCATCCATATCCAAGCTGACCAAGTACATGCCCGCAGCCAGCCCGTGGAGATCCAAAGCCCGATCGTAGGTAAGACCAGAGGTTGGTTGGGCGTCAACATATACTTGCCGGCCAACTGCATCGGTGACGCGCAAATGTAACCGCTGAACCGGCTTCTTGAACTGGGCCGACACTTGCAATCCGCCCAAGGTGGGGTTGGGGTAGATCCGGACATCGTCCCGACTGACCAAGTAATCTTCTAGGCCCAAGGCGGCCGTTTGGATTTGTAGGTTATCAATGGCCCAGCCCCAGCCATTGGCCGATTGATCAGCAAAGAGCCGGAAGCGGATGACCACTTGTTCCCCGGGGCGAAAAATCCGCCCGATGTCGATCTGTCGGCTCCGGAAAAGCGAAGGTGTGCCCTCGGTCAAAGAATTGTTGTTGTTGATGCGTTGGTTGTAAGCGGTCAGCCATTCGGGTCTACTTCTGGAATCATACCCATCGGCCAGAGGCAGCCACGTGCGCCCGCGATCCCGTGAGCCTTCTACAATCACATAGTCCCAGAATTCGATGTCGCCGAAGGTGGCCCCACTTTCGCCCGGTTCCACCAGCACCACTTCATCAAAGCGCATGAAGGCATTTTCGGCGCGGACGGTGATGGGGAAGCGCAACAAGTAAACGTAATTGCTTTCGCTGTTGGCGCCAGTCCCGTCTCGGTAGGGGTGGTCGGAGTTGAGGCAGGGTGTTTCGAAATTCCGGGGTTGTTCGATTCGAAAATCGGTCCCGATGAAATCCCCGGTCGAGGCCGCCACATTGTTGAAATTGTTTTCGTAGCGTTCGCGGGGATCGCCAAAACCCACCACGCGCACTTCGTGGAAACCAGTGGCAGGATTGGTTGCTTGGTTGCGGCCCTGGGCAATATCGCGGGCCACGATGCGGTAGCGCAGCACATCGCCCCCGCGCAAGTTGAACAGGCTCAACATGGTGGCAAAAGTGCCCCCACCGCCATTGGAGGTATTATAGCCAGTTGAATTGCCGGCGCCTCCCTGCACTACAAAACCTGTGAAAGCTTCACGTCGCATGCCCACCCTGGCCAATGGGTCGTTATTGACTTGGTACTCAACAAACACGGTGTCAACCCCAAGTTGGTCAACTGCTTCGGCTACCACTGCGAGATTGGTTTCGGTTTCCAATAAAAATTTCGGCGGCTCATGGGCAATGGTGGGCGGGGTAATGTCACTGGCCAAACTGGAGAAAAACCAACTGTTGCGCGGGGCATTACCCGGCGAAGTGAGGCTTGTCCCGCCCGGCAAACTGGCCTCAATGTAATAATTGACCACCCGATTGGCGGCCGCCCCGGGAATTTGGGCCTGATATTCGCCCCGGGTGGTGGTCGGCTGCATGACAATGGTTTGGGGAGTTTGAAACCGGTCGGTCGAGTAAAATAGGTTGACGCGGACTGGGGCAAGGTTCAAGGTGGTGTCGCTCACCAACCGGGCCCGGATCATTACCGGGGTAGCTGCGCGGTCGTTGCTGGTCACCGGCTGGTGGATCAGTCGGGTGGCTACCCAGCCCATATCGGCAAAAATGGCCATGGTGAGTGACCCAGGATCCAGCGTGGCGGAGCCGCGCGTTTGGGCATGGACCATCAGTTGGTTCTCGGTTGTATTGTAGGTGGCGAAGTCCAAGTGTGATATACTTGACCCGCGCGAAAAAGCGGTGGGGGCATAGAGTTTCACCGGTTGGTTCCGGTTTTGGCGGTTGGCCAGTGGCGCGTTAAAAAACACGTTTTGGTTGGTCAGGGCGGTGCGGAGTTGCACCGAGGGATTGCGGAAAGCCACCGTGTCGAGCAGGGAACGGTCTTGGTTGTCGCGCAGGAACCCATCAAACACAAACGGGAGATTGCTCAGGCCCCACGATCCTTGGTTTTGGTCGTTCAGGCCAAAACTGGACGTGAAGCCCAGTCCGTGGCCAATCTCGTGCAATACCACGGTGGTGAGGTCATACTGGCTGTTGCCGGGTTGGCCCGTGACCCCAAAAAACCAATCCAAGTTACTGCTATTGAAACTGGCCACAATATCGGGCTGGGTTGGGTCAAACTCTACACCGAGCAATTTCTCGAACAGTGCCACGGGATACCACGCCGGAAAACGGGGCATCTGGGGCGAACGCAGGTAAGTGCCCGGCCGGGCCCCGCCCAACACATTGTCGGCCAGTGGCTCCCAGGTGGCCCGGATGCGGATGGGCACTGGCGAGGTGATGAGGGTGGACCAAATATCGACTGCCCGTTGGAAGGCCGCCTGCGCATTGGGCGGAAAACCCACGTATTCCACTACAAACTGAGTGGCTTCTGGCCGCAGGCGTGACCGATCCAAATAGGCTTTGGGAGGGGGGATCTGCGTCAGGTTGATCAAATTGCTGGCATAACAAACCGTGCCCGGTGGATTTTTCATTTCTTCCACTAGGTGTTTGGCGTAGAGGACGCGCTTGCTTTGGCCGACAGTAAGGAGTGGAGAAGAAACAATTATGATAAAAAGTAAGCAACTTGATAAAAAATATTTCATATTTTTGGAACGGTTTATTTTGCTGGATACTAATATAAGCCAGTTTGGGGAAACAAAAAAATGCAATCTTTTTTCCCTGCCATGTCC
>JAYUVL010000311.1:0-14832 GCA_043754075.1 Cytophagales bacterium
GACTTTTTGGCCACCGCGCCGCAGACCGTGCAGCCGCAACTTTATCGCATCTCGGCCGACAATCAGAATATCCGGGTGCGGCTGGCCGTGCTCAAAAAATTGAAGAAAGAATACCTGGCCCAATTGGTGGACAACGACCCGGGCTTGGGCAGCTACCAATCTATGACCAAAGGACTGGAGCAACCCACCAAAGGCACCACTTTTATTCCCTCCCAGCCCTATTTCATCCACTTTGTCACCACGCCCGCTTACGACAAACTGGTCGTCATTTTTAACCAGGGCGAGCAAAAACGCATTGTTTCCTTCCGCAACCGGCTGACCAACACCCAGTACAACAAAATTATTCTGGCCTGGCAGGGCATCGGCACCAAATCAAAACCTGAAATTGCCGATCTGCTCTGGAAATCGCTTGACATCAAAGAAGTGAACACGGCCTTTTACAAGCAAATCAAAGAACGCTTTGATGCCCTGTTGGGCCTATTGTCCGAACCAGGATTTGCCGGACCGGCCGATGACCGGGCAAAAAATCAAGCCAAGCAATTTGCCGTAAGATTGATCGGGCGCTATATCTTTTGTTGGTTCCTGAAAGAGAAAGGCACCATTCCCCCGGCGCTGATCAGCGCCGACACGATCAAGAAAACGAGCGATTATTATCAGACCATTTTACTCAAACTTTTTTTCAAAACATTAAACACCAAAGTTCAGGATCGAACAGTATCAACATTAGCAGGGTTGCCAGACGATCGGGGGGCCAATCCCCTGTTCTCCAACATTCCTTACCTCAACGGTGGCCTGTTTGATCAAAGCGACGAAGACAAACTGTTCGCCACCCTCGATCTGGATGCTTGGCTGCTGCCTTTGGTGGAAATTTTGGAAAGCTATGATTTTACCGTTGACGAAAGCAACAGCCAATACCAGCAAGTAGCAGTTGACCCCGAAATGCTGGGGCGTATTTTTGAAAACCTGCTGGCCAGCCAAAACGAAGAAACCGAAAAACTGGCCAACCAACGCAAAGCGTTTGGGGCATTTTATACCCCGCGCGAAATAGTGGACTACATGGTGAACGAAAGCATCAAAGCGTATTTGCAAACGCAATTGTCCGACCCAGGATCAAGCAGGTTGAATGATGCCGATGATTCAAAAAAGGAAATCGGTCAATCAGGAAATCAAAAAAATCATCGTTTGGACATTGAGAAAAAAATCGCTCCGCTCTTTGCTGCCAATGCGGATGCAAGCCATTTAAAAAGGGAAGAGAGAATGTTGATCCTTCAAAAATTGGAACAGATCAAAATTTTGGACCCCGCTTGCGGAAGCGGGGCCTTCCCCATGGGCATACTGCACAAGCTAATGGAACTGCACGAAGCACTGGGCACCGTAAAGAGCAGCTACGAACTCAAAAAAGACATACTGAGCCAAAACATCTACGGCGTGGACATCATGCCGATGGCCATTGAAATAGCCCGGCTCCGGGCTTGGCTCAGCCTGGTGCTGGAAGAAGATTACAAACCCAACGACCCCAAGCACAACTTTGGCGTAAAACCCTTGCCCAACCTTGATTTTAAATTTGTGTGCGCCAACAGTTTGATCGATTTGGGACTGGACCATTATCTGGCCGCCGAAAAAGGCGGGCTGGGCCTCTACCAAACGCTGTGGGCCCAACTCAAAGGATTGGAAGATTTGCGCCGACAATTTTTTATCCCGGCTTTGGCCAGCACCGAAAAAGAAGCCCTGAAAAACCAATATTTGAGCCGCAGCGCCGAAGTGACCGCCGAAATTGAGGCCGCCAGCGACTTGAGGTTAAAAAACATTGCCAAAAAAATAAAACACTGGAACCCGTTTGACGACAGCCAGCCCAGCCCCTTCTTTTCCCCCACTTGGATGTTTGGCATTGACGCCGGCTTTGATGTGGTGATCGGGAACCCGCCGTATGTCCAGATGCAAAAGAACAACGGATTTTTAGCAAACCAGTTGAAAGGTGCAGGATATTCTACTTATGAAAGAATGGGAGATGTGTATGCCATCTTTTATGAACTTGGTTTTAAGTTGTTGCAGGAAAAAGGTGTTCATACTTTCATTACTTCCAGTCAATGGTTGAAAGCAAGTTACGGAAAGTCATTGCGTAAGTTATTTCTCACAAAGAATCCGTTGAAGTTAATTGCATTGGGACCCGGGATTTTTGAAAGTGCAGTTGTGGACACAAATATTTTGATTGCAAAAAACGAAAGCAATAAAAATAAATTGGTTGGAAGCACAGTAGATAAACCCGAACAACTGAATCACCTGAATGATTTAGAGTATCATGAAATGCCTTATGTTACGGTTGAGAAGTGGGCAATAATGAATGACGGAAAACAATCCATCAATGAAAAAATAAAAGCGAAAGGAAAACCATTGAAGGAATGGGGAATTCAAATCTACTCCGGTATTAAAACAGGATACAACGAAGCCTTTATTATTGATGAAGCAAAAAGAAACGAACTTGTAAAAGCTGATGCTAAAAATGCAGAAGTAATTAGACCAATTTTAAAAGGTAGAGATATTGAAAAGTATTTAACAAAGTGGGAAGGCGACTATTTGATTAATTCTCACAACGGAAATAAAGCACACAAAATTAAAAGAGTTGATATTGATAAATATCCAAAACTTAAAAAGCATTTGGATATGTTTGCGGATAAATTAGAACAACGACTTGATCAGGGAGATACAATTTACAATCTGAGAGATTGTGCATACTTAGATGAATTTTATAAGGAAAAAATCATTTGGAAAGACATAGGCTCAAAACTTCGTTTTTCATATTTTAATAATGAGGTTTATTGTTTGAACAGCACCTACTTTGCAACGGGAGAAAAAATAAAATATTTGACGGCATTACTCAATTCAAAACTTTGCAACTACCAACTTTTGGAATTAGCACAAAAAACAGGAACAGGAGATTTACGTGTTACTGCTCAAACACTAAAGCCATTGCTTGTTTATTACCCGACTGATGCAGAGCAAAAGCAAATTGAAACCTTGGTGGATGAAATCATACGGAAGAAGCAAGCCCACCAAGCCACCACCGCCCTGGAAAAGGAAATAGAGGTGTTGGTTTACAAACTGTATGAACTCACTTACGATGAAGTGCAGATCATTGAATCTTCAATTAGGAATTAGGAATTTTCAATTCCAGTCTTGCCATTCCATGAAAACAGACAACGGCACTCAGCAAAAAAGTGAGGCAGTTGCCATCAGGGGTGTGAATGTGCACCGCTATTGGACCGAAGGTAAAAAAGCGGCAACTGCTTAGGTGTTTTAAATATTTGACAATCAAAAAATCAACCCAAGATAAGCACCTGAACCGTTACGGAGCAACAATAATCTGCAATTTATTGCTTATTGCCGTTGGCGAACGGGCTATTTGCCGCTTCCCACCTTCACGGGCGAGTCATGGGCCAGTTGGAGGTTGTTGACCACCACCACCTTTTCGCCCATTTTCAGGCCCTCGGTAACTTCCACTTCTTGGGTGTTTTCCAGTCCAGTGGTCACGTAGTGCCATTTGGCCAGCCCGTTTTCTTCGGTGAACACCACTTTGCGGCCCGAGCGGATCACGATGGCCTCGCGCGGCACCACCAATGCCTCGTGCTGGGGCACATAGACCGTGGCGCGCACATTCATGCCCACGAACAGATCCTGGGGCGCAACAATGCGCAGCCGGACTTTGAGCATCCCATTGGCGTCCACTTTGGGGTTGATGTCGGCCACGGTGGCGGCATACACCTTGGCCACTTGCCCCAGCGGGGCCACGGTAGCCCGCTGGCCCGGGCGCAGCAGCGGCAGCTCCGACTCCAGGATGTCCAGCACCACCTCGAGTTGGTTGGCCGAATAGACCGCACACGCCACTTGGCTGGCCGTGATGAAGTTGCCTTTTTTGAGCTGCATGTCGGCCACCGTGCCCGCAATGGGGCTGCGCAGTTGGCAGTGGGCCAAGTTGATCTGGGCCTGTTCAATGGCCAGATCGGCCGTGTGGAAGTTGGTGCGGGCCTTGATCCGTTCGTCCAGCTCGGGGGTGATGCCCCCGTTGGGCTGCAGATAATTGCCACCAAACTCGGTGACCTCCTTGATGTAAGCCTCGCGGGCAATGGCTTTCTGGTTGTGGGCCTGCCGCAGGGCCAGTGCCCAGTCGGTGGGGTCCAGCTCGGCCAGCACCTCCCCGGCCTCCACCCGCTGCCCGTTCTGGGCGCGGACGGTGGCCAAGTAGCCACCCTGCTTGAACCGCAGATCGGCATATTGGGTGGCCCCCACCTTGCCCGAAGCCTCAATTTGGTAGTCGAACACTTTGCGGGCGGCAGGCATGATCTGCACCACCGTTACCTCGCTGGCCGATAGGTTGGAAGTGGGGGGACTGGCGGTTTCGTCGTTGGCCGGGGCCGGGTTGCAGCCCGTTAAATGGCCAAGGATCAGCAGGAGGGGGAAATAGCAGCGGAGGAAATTGGGGATCATGGTTCTGGGCATTTATTTGTCCGCTAATTTACCACCGCCACGCAAGAATCCAAGGGCCATCAACCAATAATTACCCCAAAATAGCTGAAAAAGCGGAGGCGATCCTCCACCCACTGGGCCACATCGTCGGTTTGGGGAGGTTGGCCGTTTTCGGGCAGGTCGGTGAGCAGGGCCCCGACCAACGCGGCCCCGCTGGCCGGCCCCGCTTCCAAATAGCTGAACAGCCAGATTTCCAACGGTTCCAGCCGGTATTCGCGCCAAATGCCCAGTTCAATGTAGGGTAGGGCCACGACCACAAAATAGCTGGGGGCGGTGGCCACCTGCTCGGCAAATCCATGCGCCTGCTTTTGGCGGGCGAACTCATTGGCCCCGGCCCAGTTCCACTGGCTCTCGATCAGGGCAAGGAGCGGGCCCGCGGCCACGTGCGCGGTGGACCAGTTCCAGTCCCTGCCCCAGCCCTCGTTTGCCGCCCTTTCAATATTGGCCCAGCGGCCGGGTTGGGCCAGTATGTTTTGCCCCTGCGCGCAGGCATCCAGCCATGCCTGCTCATACGCGAGCAAATCGCCCAGCACCGCCCTCTCGGTGGGCTGGAGCTGGGGCAGGCCGTTAGCCGTGATTTGGGCCAGCCAATCGGCGGGCGGGCCGGTGGGCAGCGCTAGCCCCACGTGCGCCAATGCCGCGCCCAGTCGGGAAAGCTGTGCGGTGGGCCGTTCGGGAATGGGGTGGTGGGTGGCGGCCAGTTCCCGCGCCACCTGGTTGGCCCGCTCGTAAAGTTCGAGGGCCTCGAGGCGCAGCCGCTGGGCCAACTGCTCGCAAAACGCTGGGTTTTGCTTGTAGTTCATGGCGTGCAGGTAACCGCAGCGGTTGGGCAGCCGCCAGAACTGATCCAAATCATACACGCAGGGATAACCCATCGGCTTAGGCATTAAACTTTGAAAACGCAGCCCCATTTGACGGGCCAGACCCACCATGCCAGCTTGTTCTACATACACATTGAGGTTATACCAATCTTTGGTATGCATCAATGCCGCTTCGTTGGCCAATAAAAGTTTTAAAGCAGCCGCGTGATATTCGGCGTAAAACTGATAATGGAGACCCCCAACCAACCCAGCATTGAACGCCCAAAGTTTTTCACCCGGCTTTACACTTACCCATTCTGGCCGGACTAACCAATCTCGATCAATGTCTTTTTGGGCTTCTAGGTAGTAAGGGTGGTCATATTCTAGGTTTTGAGCAAATAATGGGGCTTGGGCCAGTTCAAGGGGCAATGGGGCAAACAAGTAGGCGTCGCTGTCCACATGGGCGAACGGGCCGGGCTGGCGGGCGTAGGCCAAGGTTTTTTTCAACACCCAGAGCTTGGGGAACGGGTTGTCAAACGTGTCCAGCGCCAAGTCCACGCAGGTGTATGGCAATTGCATCTGGCCCACTAATAGGTCTGCCGCCGCCGTGTCGGCCACGAGGGTGCATTGCGGGTAGTGCCGGGCCAAGCAATGTGAACTCAAGGCCCAACTGTACAAGTGGAACTTGGCTGCTGGCCAGCCCCCGGTAAAGTCACGCTGGTTTTGGTGGTCGGTGAGCCAAGCGGTTTGGGCGGCGTGCATGGGAATTTAGTTGTGTTTAGCTAGGTGCGCATCGGCGCGGGACAGTATTTCTTGGGAAGTTTGGTACTGAAGTTCAATCCATTCCGTGACTCTTCCATCCTCACAAAAGAAAAACTGGGGATACTTGGCAAAACTGAAAATTGTCCCCTTCTCCACGCTATCCACCATAAAGTTAGGGTGCTCTCTGGTTTGGCGGTCAAACAAGAACGACGCCTGTTTCCGGTAGCGAGTGCTTACGATGCCCTGCAATGCTGGGTGGGCGATGTGCTCACCGATCCACTTGGCTGTAGCCTTGGTGCAGCCATTGCAACCGTCGGGATAAATGATCACATACACTGATTTTTCCAATCTTGAGGGCAGGCCATAGGTGGCGAGCAATTGCTTAAGCTGTCTTTCGGCCGTAGCCTCCCGCTCAGACTGGCATGCCATCAGCCCAATGCTCATGACGAGAAGAATAGGAGCCCAGTTATTTCTCATTGCCAACCAGTTTCAGTTGTTGGAACACCATTTCGTCCTCATTCTCACCGATCTCGCCATACAAACCTTGCGGGGTGCAAAGGAAATGGGTACTGTTGATCGACCGGGGGAGCATGTACTCCCCCACTTTCTGGAAATCGCGGTTGAGAATGATCAGCGAAAAGTCTGCAAAAAACGGAACCCCGCGCTTCGTTGCCGAAAAAGGGTTTTTGGTGTCGGGGATATAAGCCATGCGGTAATACACTTGTCGATGGGGATCGTACATGACCCGGGCGAAATAAGGGTTGTTGGCTTCCTGTTCCATCGCTTCGTTGCTCATCGGATCCAGCGGTTTGGTGCTAAAGGCCACTTTTTCAAAATGGCTGCTAGTCGCGGGGTGCGGTCGCGGCTCCGCTTGTCCGGGCGTGTGTTCATAAAGTTGGTTGTCCGCTGGAAAATTGAACACCAGAGAAAGGCCATTGCCAGTATAGCTGGGGATGGTGAGTGTGGGGGCAAAGAACCGTCCCGGCAGTCGGTAAAGCTCGGGATAGGGGACGGAATAGGCGACTTCGCCGGTTTCCAGATTGAGCTCGATCAAGAACCTTGAGGTGCCAAAAAACTTCTTGTGGTCAGAAACCATCACCCTCGGATCGGCCTTGAGGTAAAGACGGTTGCCCAGTTTGACCATGGGGCTGATTGGGTCACAGACTGGTGCACCCACATAGTGCTCATCGGTCGACATGGGCGCGCCCTCGGCTTTAACGCCTTTAGGGTACATGGGGTATTTGCGCAGCACATTGCCCTGCCCGTTCACCAGCGAGAGACGGAATTCGTTGGGGGCGAGGACAAAAATTGAATCGGGCGAGGCGGCCAACACCCCTTGAATGTTCCCCACGCCCTTGGGGCCTTCCACAGCCAATTTTATTTTGCGTTGCAGTTGGCCACTTGCCCAATCGTGGATGTAGACCGAATTATCGTCAAAATTGACTAGTAAAAGGTAGGTGCGCCCGGCATGGTCAAAGTTGGACAGGAAGTTACGACGGGAGGTCAGCGAGTCCAACTTGATGCGCAATGTATCACCCAGTTGGAAGGTGCAGCTGTCTGTCCGGGGGTGGGTTTTGCTGTTGTTGGCTTGCTCGCTTGGGGGCTGGCAAGCAGCAGCCCAAAGCAAGATTGCACTGAGCAGCAGTACTTGTTTGAAATAATGCATGATCAAGAAATGAGATGTATAAATGTAAGGTTTTTTGGATATAGTCCATCCCTATGTCCAACCAAATATTGTGTTGCCGGTTGTCCGTTCAGTTTGGAAAAGGATCCGCAAAGCGCTTTTAAGTGCTCGCAGATCCTTTTGATCACTATTGTCCGCAAGCAATTACATATGAGCAGTTACTCCCACCTGCATAGCAAGTGGTGCCCCAATGCATTGAGCCACCAGCCCGGTACATGCACTCTCTTATAACTTTATCTGTTTGGCCAGGAGTGGAACCCTGCGCCTCATTGTAAAACGACTGGGCCAGCGTAATGCCCCCGGCTAAGGCAGTGCCCAGCACCAGGGCGCGGACCAAACGCTGGTTTGCCATTTTCATGGATTTTAAACGGTTAAAGGTGGAACGATAAATGGAACGTCACAAAGTTGATGATGTTTTCATTTTCCCACAATCATCAGATGGATGATATTGTCTCATCAAAATGATGATTTTTTCTCATCATTTTGACTACCCGGCTTTTTGCTTTCCCACCAGGCCAGGATCGCGGCCTGGTGCCTGCCAATAAAAAAGTTCAGTTGCCGGGCATTGGCCAGCCCCAGCTTGGCCAGCAGGTGGGCCCGGTGGGTGCGCACGGTGCACTCCCCGACAAACAGCTCCCTGGCCATTTGCGGGACATCTTTTTCCTGGGCCAGCAAGGCCAGCACCTCCTGTTCTCCCTTGGTCAGTTCGGCCAGCCCGGCTGGGATCAATGCGGCCGAGCCGCCCAGGGGCAGGTGGGGGCTCAGGAAGCGGCGGCACCGATCCAGCTTGGCCAGGCAGGGCGGCAGTTCCTGCGCCAGGTGGGCGGCCGAGAGCAGGGCGGCCACTCCCATATCCTCGGCCTCGCAGCAAATGCCGGGGTGCGGGGGCAGGGCCAGCAACAGCCGCACCCCCGGTGCCAAGTGGTGCAGGGCCTCGGCCAGGCCCAGGCTGGCTAGGTCGGGCGTCCACAGCAGGATGCCCCAAGGTGGGGCGGGGGCTTGGGCCAAGGCTGCCAGCAAGTTGGGTACTGGTATTGCCGCTAGGCCGGGGGCCATCACGGGTGGGATTGGGGCGGAGCACCACAGCTCGCGGGGAGGTGCGTTCATGGATCGGTTGGTTAGGGAAAAACTTGCGGAGTGCAGCCATTGACCAGCCCAATCAACATCTTGTCAAGTAGTGGAATGGTTTGGTCGGCTGTCCACGAAGTAAAATTATGGAAGGGGAATCAAAAAAACAACCTCCCGCTAAAAAAAAATTGGCGGGCAGGATGTAGGGCCCCGGCCCAGTTCCACTGGCTCTCGATCAGGGCAAGGAACCCTGACCAAAAACGGGACGACAAGCGGGGTGAATGGCTGGCTGGCGCAGGCACAGAAAGGCATTCTTGCCGAACGCAACGATCAGAATTTTGGATGGCAAGATCAATAGGGCGCAATTTTTCGGGGAACGGGGAAGACACATCGCTGATCCCCATAAGTGCTTTCAGTTTGGTACAGACATTAGCGCATAGGTGCCCAAAAGATTTTGTACCGGTTCAAGTTCTTTCCAAAATATTAATCAGCCTGAAAAATCATTATATTCGGCCACTTGACCGAATATAAAAACGCTGATTTGCCACCTGAGTAGTTATGCTAGAAATTGATATGCAACGTACATTGACTTTGGTCAAGTTACTTTTTTCATTACATCGCCACAGCCTAAAATTTGTGAATTAAAACCAATATTTTTGGCTTCCCCCAAAACCAAACCAATGAAGTTCATCCAAGTTTTTGTACTCTTTATGATGTGGATTGGCCCCTATTTAACGGGACAGGCCCAGCCAAAGGTGCCACACCTCACTGCCGGGATGATCAATAAGGAGGGCATTTTGTTTTTGGACTTCAATAAGGCATGGCGCTACCACCCCGGCGATGACCCCAACTGGGCCGATCCGGCGCTTGTCGATACGAGTTGGCATGTCCTCTCCCCCTCGGCTTTGCGGGCCGATGCCATGCCCGACAGCCTCTGGTCGGGCTATGGTTGGTGGCGGCTGGCCTTTACGGCCGATTCCTTGCTGTATGAACAAATCACGCGCTTGTACTTCCGGGGGTGGGGGGCGGCCGAGGTGTACTTGGATGGCAAAAAAATCCAAACGTATGGAAAATTCTCCCTCCAAGCAGCCGGCGAAACCAACTATGTGCCGCGCTATAGCCTAGATGCGCGGGTTCAGTTGGTGCCGCACAAGCGGCACGTGCTGGCCATCCGGTATTCAAACCACCAAGCCAAAACCAATTGGGCCACCTTGAAACACAATGCCGTCAACCTCGGGTTCAGCATCGGGTTTGGCAACGAGATCCGGGGGGCCGAATCGGAAATCAACTACTCTTATGCCGTTGCCTCGCTGTCCATCGTGACGGCCATTCTTTTTCTACTGTTGTTGCTGCATTTGTTGCTTTTTTTCCAGTTCCCCAGCGACAACTCCAACTTGTTCATTTTATTGGTGATCTTGTTTTTCTTGATTTCGGCCACCACCAATTATAGCCATCTTTTGTTGCCCCTCGATGGTTTCTGGTTTCCGATCATTCGTGGGTTGGTCAACCCGGCATTCTTTGGCATGGGCCTGCTCTTGCTGCCCTATACCTTGTCCCTGATCTTCCGCCTTGCCCACTTCGGCTGGACCAAGCACCTGGCTTGGCTGTTTTTCCTGCGGTTTCTTCTGTACTTTTTCAAGGGGGTGCCCGTGATCCTTCTCGACTCGGCTTATGTGGTCATCATTCTGTTGTCCATTGGTTTCCTCATGCGCCAGGCCATCAAGAGCAAAAAACCCGGGGTGCACTATGTAACGGCGGGGGCCATTGGTACCACGGTTTTTCTGCTTATCGACCGCTTGTACGCCACCTCAGTCATCTACTTATCGACCGAGACATTCTATGTTGTGCTAGCTTTTGTCTATGCCTGCTTTCCGATCGGATTATCGGTATATATCACCAGCCGCTATGGATCGCTTTTCTTGGCTATGGAACAAGAAGTGGCCGAGCGTACTCACGCGCTCAACCAGTCGCTGGACAACCTCCAGATCTCCCAAAGCCAACTTGCAGCCAAAAATGTGGAAAACGAACTGTTGTTGAAGGAAATCCACCACCGGGTGAAAAACAACTTGGAAATCGTGTCCAGCCTGCTCGAGTTGCAAATGGCCCAAATCGAGGATCCCATCGTGCAGTCGGCCATGTTGGCCAGCCAGAACCGAGTACACTCGATGGGCATCATCCACCAAAAACTGTATCAGGGCGAACATTTGGCGGCCATAGAAATGCGCGATTACTTTATCAACCTTGGGGCGAGCATCTTGGCTTCGTTCAATGCCAAGGGGCGCATCAAGATCGAGTGCAACATGCCCCAACTGATCCTGGATGTAGATACGGCCATATCGATTGGCCTGATCACCAATGAATTGATCACCAATTCGCTCAAATATGCCTTTACCGAGCGCGCGCAAGGCGCGATCAAGATCAGCTTGAACGAAGTGCCCGCCAAACAATCTGGTGGGCTGGTGCTCAAAATATCCGACAACGGAATTGGCAAGCCCATGAACAGTGCCCCCAAGGGGACGGGTTTTGGTACCCAACTGATCGCCCTCCTGACCAAGCAACTGGATGGGCAGATGCAATATGAGGTCAATGGCGGCACCATCGTTTCCTTGACTTTCAAAAACCCAAAATGGAAATAACTAAACCTTTGCAACTGGGGCAGGCCTGATCAGCCCGAACGGATCTGGAGTTGAGGCCCGGCAGCTATTAGGTTTGTCGCTGGTTGATTTGCACGGTCACTTGGCCCTAAAATACGCGGATCCCGGCCTGAAAGCCCCACCAGCGCTTGAGGTCATGGAGGCCGGCCTCGCTCATGCTCCCCCCCGTGGGCACGAGGCGCAGCAGGCTCGAGGCGCGGTTGCGTTCCAGAAATGCCCAATTGTAGGCTGGGCCGGCCGAAACAGCGAAATGTTTGCCAATTTTATATTCAATTGACAGGCCAACCCGGTACAACTGGCTGTTGATATCGTTCAAATCTAGCTCGTTTGAGAAGGCCAAGTAGCCAGTGCCCTCCACGTTCACCATCACCCGTTTGGGCTTGCCCAAGTAAATGCCCGAACCAAAACCGTAGCCGATCAATTGCGTGCCGGCGGTGTCGGCCAAGTTGTTGCCGAGGTGAAAAATATTGTAAAACCATTTCACTCCCGTGCGCAAACTTAGGTTGGCCCGTGTCACGTCGTTGGTCGATAGTTCAATGCGCTTGTAGCCACCGCGCCGCACAAAGCTGAACAGCCCCAATGACACCCCGCTGCTTGAGGCAGAATCGGCATAGTTGAACATGCCGATTTGTGCCCCCTTGCGTACTTTGGTGGCATAGTTGACCAAGCCCACTTGGGCCCCGTTTTGGATCCCGCGCCACGCAATGTTGAACAGCAGGGCCATTTGCCCGCCATTGCGCACTTGCCCGGCAATGTTGAACAAGCTGGCGGTTTGCACTCCATTGATCCCACTGCCGGCGATATTGTACAAGCCCGCCACTTGCCAGCCTTGCACGCGTTTCCACCCGACATTGAACAGGCCCGCCGTTTGCACTCCCTGAACCGAGTCTTTGGAAAAATTGAACAGGCCAGCGACCTGCCAATAGCCAGTCTGGGCCCAGTTCAAGTTGAAAATTCCGGCAAACTGGGCCCCCCTGAAACGCCCCCGCGACAAGTTGAACAGGCCAGCGGTCTGCCAGCCTTTCATGCCCTGCCGGTTGAGGTTGCCCAGGCCCGCCACTTGCATGCCCTGGGTGTGCCCCCCCACCAAGTTGAACAAGCCCGCGTATTGAAGGTAGCGCACATCTTGGCGCACAATGTTGACCAAACCACCGATTTCCCCCCCGGTCACTTCGTCGGAATAACCGGCCAAGATGTTGAGTGAATACTTGTTGGTGGTGCTCCCCCCGAGCAAACGGTTGGTGCCCAGGGCCGGCAATAAAGAAATTTGGGCCGACCGCGCAATCCGCTCAACCAAGTTTTCGGTGTGGATGCGCTGTTCTTCCGGGACAAAGAACCGGGCGATAGGCTCATTGTCGATGGTTGGCAGGGCGATCGAGTCGAGTTTGACCACCCCAAGCTTGAGCTGCTCAATGGGGATGGCCGTGATCCGTACATCGGCGTACGCTTCTTGCGCGGTGGGTTTGATTTCAATCTGCTGGCGGAGGTAGGTCTGTTTGCTCACGGTCAGGTTGATGGCCCCCCGGTTGGCGGGCAAGCGGATTTTATAGAATCCGTAAGCATCTGAAATGGTAGAGGCCAAGCTGGTGCGATCGTAGATACTGGCCCGGGAAATTTTTTCGCCCGTGGCTTCATCCACCACATAGCCGCTCAACCAGAAGTCGCTCGCCCGGCTCGCTTGGGCCTCGGTAGCTTGGGCGGCGCGGGTCAGGATGATGTATTGGCCAGTCACTTTGTATTGCACTGCTCCGCGAAATGCCAAGTTAAGTACTTCGCGCACGGCGAGGTTATTGGCGGTAAAAGAGACATTTTTTGCCACATTGATGGCAGTGGGATTGTAGGAAAAGTTAACCTTGGCCAATTGCCCAATCTGGTCCAGCACTTGGCTCACTGGCTGATTGTCGACTTTGAGGGTAATGTTCCGTTCCAATGGGGGAGCTTGGCCGTAGGTGCGCAAAGTGAAAACGACCAAACTGAGGAGTAAAAGTAATCGCATGACAAACCTGACGATGAGTTCAGCGCAAATTTGCACGATTTCAGGGGGAAATCGATTGGTTGGGGGTTTGGCAAACGCATTTTAACTTGCCCCATTTAGTTGCACCCCGGCCCGCTCAATACTACTGCCGCTGGTTGCTGATCAATGGTCAGTCCAAGGGTATCGGCAATGATTTGCAACACGGTGGAGAGCTCTTGGTTGTCAAAGTCGACCGTCAGGAGGCAATTTTGCAGGGCCGGATCGGCCAAGGCGATATTGGCCTGATAAACCTCGTTGAGCTTTTGGACAACTTCGCCCAGCGGGGTTTGATCAAAATTGAAAACCCGGGTGGCATAAGCGGCAATGTTGTTGTCAGTGCTGCGGTATTTGTGCAATTGTTGTGACTGCCGTTCATACACCGCCCGATCACCGGCTGATAGTTCCAGGCGGTTGGCTCCCACCGAGAAAACCACCCGACCCTCGGTCACCACCACCGACACACTGTCGGGCGTGTAGGCCTTTATGTTGAACGCGGTGCCCGTTACCCGCACTTGGGTGCCTTGCGCCATGACGACAAAAGGCTGGGCCTGGTTTTTGGCTACTTGAAAATAAGCTTCCCCCACCAGTGTGGCCTCGCGCAAACGGGTTTGCAGGCGGAAGGTCAAGGTGGAACTGCGGTTCAGGGCCACCGTTGAACTGTCAACCAGTTTGACCGTGTTGGGTTGGGCCTGGGCTTGGAAAGTAGCAACCGCGATGGCTTCGGCTGGCCTGTCCCAATAACCATACAAGAAATAGCCGGCCAAAGCCAGTAGGGCCACAGCCGCTGCCATGCGCCAAATGCCCAATGGCTTGATCCGAGGCGCAACTCGGGCGGGGGGCGGCGGAGCGCTGATCTCCATTTGGGGGTTGGCTTGTACCTTTTTTAAGGGCACAAATGGCAACACCTTGGCCTCGGTGGGCAAAGTATCGGCCAGGCCACCTTCCAGCGGCTGGGCCATGTGATCCATTTGCTGCTTTAGCTTGAGCCAAGCAGCATTGGTGTCCACGGGGCGAAGCATTCGAACTTTGGCGGCTGATTGCCATACCTCGCGCAGGTCGTCATAATGGGCCACATGATCCAGATCGGCCAGCCAATCCTGAATGGCCCGCTCCTCCTCGACCAAGGTCTCGCCCGCAAAATGTTTCGCCAAAAGATCGTCGTCCACCATGTGTTTATTGTCCGGTTGTTCCGTCAATAATATTGCTAATCGTCAATTGAAAAGTAATTTTTATACTAGGATTAAAGTGATTTGAACAATTTATAGGATTGATTCCCTTGATTTTGAATAATTTGTAAAACCAAAATTTTTTAAACCACTTCTTTTTCAG
>JAYUVL010000312.1:0-6205 GCA_043754075.1 Cytophagales bacterium
CTATCAAACGGCTTTTTCTATCATCAATGAGTTCAAACCCAAATGACTTCAAACGTTGATTGAGGGTTCCTTTCTCACTATCAGTCACTTCATTACCCAACAGCACTTCGCCCAAAGTAATGTCTAAAGGCTGATGGCCCAGTTGCGCTAATTCACTCTTCACTACCATGATGCAGCGCTTGCAAACCATATTTTTGATGTAGAGTTTCATAGTTCTAAAGCTTGTTCAATTTGTGAATGACTCGGATTTAAGGCAATTATTTTACCGGCTTTATTGATCAAAAAAGACGTGGGCAACTTATCTACAGCATAAGATTCCACTATTTTTGAGTTCCAATTTTTGGGATCCATTACTTGTGGATAGCTAATCTTGTCTTTCTTGATTGCACCAAGCCAAGCAGCCTCTTTGGCATCCAAGGAAACCCCAAAAATGGTAAAGCCTTTGTCCTTGTACTTTTGATATATTTTTTCTAAGCTGGGGTTTGCCTTTCTACAAGGCAAGCACCACGATGCCCAGAAATCTAACAGTACTACTTTCCCTTGCAAATTAGACAATCTTACCAAGTCTCCCGCAACATTTTTGAGTTCAATTTCGGGGGCTTGATCGCCAATTTTTACTTGCGAATAGCTTACTTGAAACACGAATAAAAACACCACAAAAAGTTGGGTTGCCCTTGTATTTACATTGTTCTTCATCGGCTTAGCTTTTTCTAAAGACGTTGTAAAAATTGTATTCAAAGCGAATTAACAGACCATTGGGGGCCGACCTTTGCATGGTGCTGTAAAGCTGGCGCCGGTACCCAATGTCCACGCGGGCTCTACTTTTGATGATAAATTGTATGGCAGGCGCTATGTCCAAATAAGATTTACCGTTGCCATTCAGTCTTTGTCCCAGAAACTCACACATCAGGTTGAAATTAGTTTGCTTGTACCCGGTGTATTTTTTGGGAAGCATCAGCTTGCCAAATGAAAGCGTATAGTTCGCCGCGCTATTGACTTGCGTATTTGGAAATTCATATTCGGCGCCATTGTTCAAGGCTCGCTCATAACTCAACGTTGAGCTAATGGCCACTTTGTGCAACAATTGGGTGGATATCACGCCAAATTCGTAGCCCGCATTGTGCCCCACCGTTTCAATTTCCTCTTGGTGAATGTCAGCACGATTATAACTGGCTCTGCCAAAAACCGCCATTCGGAAGTGCCTTTTTACCGCATCGTTATTCAGAAATTTGTATTGCGCATACACGCTGCCGCCTTCAGTATATAAACTCCCATTCCGAGTACTGATGAAGGCCTGGGTTTGGAGCATCAATTTGCTGGAGATACCATAGCGGATTTCGGGCATGAAGTGAATATTGGTGCCACTGCCATCTAGTTCCTTGTAGAAAGACGACATCAGGCGAGCACTCAAAAGATAGGCAGGAATGTTACTTGCCGGTTCAGTGTACACAAAGAGCTCTTGGGCTTTGCCGTTGGCTGCCAACAGCAAGCAAATAAATAAGATAGTGCCTTTCATTTTTTTAGATACTTACATTGAACACTCTTTTTCCTGAATCAGCATACAGCTTATTTTTCACCTTCTTGTATTCTTTGGGAGAAATAAATGCTTTATCCAGCAATTTCAATTCAACTTCACCATTCAATATTTTACCTTTACTGTCGATAAAGTAAAATGATTTGCCATCAATCTCAACTACCGCATTGTCTTCTACCGCCACTTGATTGGCATTGAGCACAAAAGTGAGCTTGGCAACCGAAAAGCCGGCATCGACAACCGCTTTTTGCAACGCATCCAAATCTACATTTTCGTTTGTTTTAAAAGTGATTTGGAAGGAGGAGTTTTCCACATCACTTTCCACGCTCTCCACGAAAGCAATTTTTTTCAGCGATTTGAAAATGGAATTGCTGCACATACTGCAAGTAAGCCCACTGGCTTGTAAGTTGGCATTTTTGATTTGGGCATTTGCTACCAATGAAACAAAGGCGAAACCGATTACTAAAAATAGGGTTTTCATTTTTTTGAAATTTAAAAGTTAAAAATTTTGTAATAAAAGTACCAATCCCCATTAAGAACGATTGGTACTTTTTTGATTTGTGTGCTTGAAGTTATTTTATTGTTTCCACCGTTTTACCGCAAGTCAGCATTTGCGAACCGTAATAAGGGTTTTTGACTGCGTTGTCCTTGCTCAGCCAATTGGCCCCTTTTCCATCATTTGCCATTGGACAAAATTGGTAATATACGGGGGCTACAGTTTTTGAAACTTTCATCAAAGCATACATATTCTTTGACACGTTCATAAAATAGGCTCTTTGTTTTGGTGCGTCCTTAGTGTCAGCCATGCGTTGGGCATCTGCTTGCAAGTCTGGCAAAACTTTCATCCAAACGGTGTGAACTTCCATTGACAACTTTTCCATTTTCACGGCTTTGATTGCTTTCGACAAATCTGCTGATTTCATGGAAGCCAAGGCACCATCAGTTTGTACCAACGCATCTTTAACCGCAAAATAACTGTCAAAAACCGCCTTCATTTGGTCAACTTCCGGCGCTTCGGTGGGCATTTTGTGTGCCGAATGGTCGGTGCCCTCCATTTTCATTGGTGGCTCGTCGGCTTTGGCAAGGCTTGCTTTGGCTCTTTTATACTGGCAGCAACTCTCCAATTTCGCGTAGGCGTTGTCTGGGGCCAGAAATTCGTCGCTGTCATAACCTGCCAACGCAATACGTTTCAAGATTTCCCCTTGGCTCGTTTTCTTTGCATCATAAGTCAGGGAAGCCATTTTGGTGTCTTTGTCCCAAGAAACTTTGGCTATTTTATTGAGGTTGCCCGCCTTCTCGATAGTGGCTTTACACATATCGCAATTGCCGTAAATCTTTACGGTTTCAGTTTTTACATTCTTTAATTGAGCGTTACACGCTACAAATGATAGCAACACAGCGAGTGCTACCAATAGCTGAGCTATTGATTTCATTGTATGGATTTTTAAAAGTGTAAATGAATGGATTATAAAAGCAAGGATGCTGCTTTCGTTTAGACAGTTCTATGGCTGTCAGGAGTGCAATTTAACTTCTATTGGGGGGTGTCCAAATGGAACAAAAACCCGAGGATAGCTGGGTTTCTATCTGACAAAACTTTTGAACCTCACTCAAAGGGCCGAAATGGTCACTCCCAATTTCAAAAAAGAGGGGAATAATAAAACTGAAGTTAAGGCTTTGACAATGACAGGAATTGTCACTGCATTTACCTCCACAATCATCTTTGTCTTCTGAATGGGATTGGCTTTTCTTACAGCAGTCGTTAGTGTCCGATTTTTCTGGAGAGTGCTGTCCCGAGATTTCTTTTTTGCAACAGGATTTATCCGCTTTGGAGCCACACGCAAAAGCCATGCTTGGTGCCAATGCAGAACCAAGTATAACAATGAGCAATATATAAATCCTTTTTGTCATGCCCTATTTAAACGCAAACTTACGAGTTTTGTTTGTTAGTTAATGTTAATTGTTGGCAGGGCTACCCCGCCAGGCTGGCCAAGAACGTGCAATCGGACTCGCTCCTTTGGCTTTCACCAGACAGTCAATGGGCAACCATTGCCCACCAGCTTCAGCCGGATAAGAAATTACTCTTTCACATCGGGGGCAATCCAATTCCGCCAAAGTTTATCAGGCATAGCGCTGCCGCGTCAATTTCATCATGTAAGCATTAATCTCCCACTGATTGGCTACTGGCTGCTGGGTGTAGGGGAGAGCGGGCATATAACTGACCGGCCCAAACTCGGGCGTCAGAGTGAGCACTTGGGCCCCGGCTTTTTGTTGGTGATCCATCACCTTGTCCCACCATTGCAGGTGCTGGTCCACGGTTCGCTGCCATTCGGGCGCACGCGGATCGTTCACTTGGGGGCCTTCGGGATGCCCCACCCGGGTGTGCAGGTGCACGGTGCGGGCCAAGGCAAGTTGCACGGTCTCGGCCTGATCCTCGAGCAGCGACTCGTGGACATTGCACCAGTGGGAGATGTCCAGCGTGAGCTTGAGGCCGGGGGTTTTCTCCAAATATTGGCGCGTGATGTGGGCCGCAAACGTGAACCGTCCCCGGTGGGTTTCGTGCGAAATGCGCACCCCGCTCGTTTTTTCCACGGCCAGCGCAATGTCGATCAAGGCTTGGTTTTGGGCAAAAGTGTAATAGTCCTTGCCGGTGTGGCAGTTGACAAACTGCGGTTTCATGGCAACTGCCTTGCGAAGATATTCCTCAAACCGGGCCGTGTGCTTGGCTGGATCGGGGTCGCCGGCCCCAATCAGGAAGCCAACCTCGAGCTGGTACTTTTGCAAGGCAGCCATCAGCTCGTCGCAACCTTTGTCATCGTTGGGGGCCCAAATTTCTATCCCATCGTAGCCAGTTTCCTTGGCTTTGGCGCAGAAGGCATCGGTATTGCCCGCAAAACCCCAATTAGTGGCGAACACCTTGACGATTGGTTTGGCTTGGCTGGCAAACACCGCTTGGGGAGTGAGCAGCGCCGCAGCGCCTAGAGCCGTAGTGGACTGGATAAAATCGCGGCGGGAAACGGTTGACATGGTTATCATTGATTAAGGTGTAATCTCTGGCAATACTGCCGGCAACGCAATGTGGCGGGCTGATTGATTTAGGCCGTTTTTCCTTTGTCCCGGCGTTTATAGAAAGCCACAAACGCCGTGGCCGCTATGATGACCAGCAGCGCAAGATTGCCGAGCAACTTCAGGACTTCCATGCGGTTGGCGCTCACTAGCTGGTTGCTTTGCCGGCCAATCTGATCATAAAACCCCCCTTCGTCATTGTCGCTAATGTCCTTGCCCGCCAGGCTTTCGCCCTGCACAAACACCTTGGCCCGGGGGCGCAAGGTATCATAGCGGTTTTCGCGCAGGTTGAAATAGACCCACTCAAAATACTTGTTGAGGTCAAACTGGCCCGGCTCTTTGGGGATCAGCATGTAGTTGAACTGTTTGGAACCGTACACCACCCCATTGCCCCGGTTCACTTGCTGTTTGACATTGGGTGGATAAAAATCAAACTCGCGCGACTTGATGAGCTTGGGCTCATTGACCGAAGTGAGGTTGCCATCGCCCGTGACGGTAAACTGGTAGCTAAAACTCTGGCCAGTGTTGGCCCGGGTATTGAGCGGTTGTTCTTCCAGTTTAAAATTGCCGACCGCTACTTGGTCGCGCAGCGGGTGAGTGGGCAGAGGTTTCACCCGCACCGTCTTGGCCTTGGAAGTAAAGGTGCGAAAATCCTTGGCGTAATTTTGCCCAAAAAAGCTCTGGTTGCGAGCTACCTTATACTTGAGCATCTTAAAATTGGCCGGTGGGATCACCACGGTTTCATTGTTGAGGGGGTAAAAAGTCGCTTGGTAAACCTTGTATTGGCGATAGGTTTTGCCCCCGAAAACGACATTGTCAGGTGTAATTTCATCAATACCAAAATTTTCTTCCCAGCAGTTGGCGGGTTTTACTTTTTTGAGAATTTCGGTCAATTGCTGGCCGACCTCATAAAAATCCAAAATGGCCTGGTTCCGGTTGGAAATATAAAAAGCAATGGTCATATTGAAGCTCTCGCCCCGGAAAACTTCATTTTTATTGGTCGTGATGGCAAAAAAAGCATCTTCCTTGACATTGATAAAATCACTAGCTTCCTCGGTAGGAGTATTGAAAAAATCATCAAATGGGTCAGAGTAATTTCGGGCTGGCCCCACCCGGATGGTGGCCCCAGCACCTCGGTAAGACTTGCCATTCACCGTGACCGAAAACCCGGGCAAAACATAAGTTCCTTCTTTTTTGGCCCGATAATTTTGGATAATGCTCTGAGCCACAGTCATATTACCGTTGATAATGCTGGTCGCGGTCGAACTCCCGATGCCCTGCTTGGTAAAGCCACCGATCTCGGGAAAGCCACTGTAATCATTCACTTGCGCGTTGTTGACCGTAACGATGATCTGGAACTGCTCATTTAGCGCGATCTCGGTTTTGCCCACTTCCACCTTTATGTCTTGGCCAATGGCCAACTGCCCCCAAAGAAGCATAAGGCCACACAGCAGTGCTTTTGTCGTACCTTGCTTCATTTTGTCTATTTTTTGTAAAAAATAAATAAAAAATAACGACCTAAATATAATCAATTTTGTCTTTGCTTTTTAAGCAGCGATAAAATTGATATTGCGCTTGAGCCCTGTTATTTTTGTTCGTTTAACGGCT
>JAYUVL010000313.1:0-4834 GCA_043754075.1 Cytophagales bacterium
ATCTTTCATAAAGGCAAGTTTGTAGCATGGATAATTACAAAATTTATCCTTTTTGACAAGATTTTACCTTTTTATACTACGCAACTTGAGTTTATTACCTTTCCACCCAGAAATGACCATGAAGACTACCACTTGGTGTTTTTACCTGTTCCTGCTCGCGCCAACCCTGTCTGCCCAACCATTTGGCCAAACCGAAATCACTCGCTGGGAAAAACAAGCAACGCAAGTGACCATCATTCGTGATAATTGGGGCATCCCGCACATATATGGCAAAACGGATGCGGATGCCGTTTTTGGCTTGCTCTACGCTCAGTGCGAAGACGATTTTAAGCGGGTGGAGATGAACTATGTAGAAAAACTGGGACGGATGGCCGAAGTAATGGGGGAAGCAGAATTGTATGAAGATTTACTGATCCGCATGGTGATTGACTCAACTGAAGCCGTGGCCGATTACAGCCGTTCCCCCACTTGGCTCAAAAAATTGCTCAATGCCTACGCCGATGCCATTAATTTCTACCTTTACCAGCACCCCACTGTCAAACCGGCCCTGCTCACCCGGTTCCAGCCCTGGTTCCCCCTGCTTTGGACCGATGGCAGCATCGGGGCCATCAATACCGCCGGTATCAGTGTCGCGGAATTACAAAATTTCTATACCGGCCAGTCTTCGGTGGGCTTGCGCCCCCGAACACAGCCGGAGGAAATAGTGACCGGTTCCAACGGATTTGCCTTTGCCCCCAAAATCACCCAATCGGGCAAGGCCATCCTCTATATCAACCCCCACGTCACGTTCTACTTCCGCCCCGAAGTGCACATGGTGAGCGAAGAAGGACTCAATGTCTATGGGGCAGTCACTTGGGGTCAATTTTTTGTTTATCAGGGATTTAACGAAAAATGTGGCTGGATCCACACCTCCAGTGCCACCGATATATCTGACACCTATCGCGAAAAAATAAGCAAAATAAAAAATAACTGGTTTTACGAATACGAAGGGCGACAGCGGCCAGTAATGGAGAAAAAAGTGGTTTTGCGTTACCAAAAAGCGGGGAAATTAGAGAGCAAGACCATTCCGGCCCTGTTCACCCACCACGGGCCGATCATGGCCCAACGCGAAGGGGAGTGGCTCAGTATGCGGGCCAACAACCGCTCGCTCAATGGCCTGATCCAAAGCTGGCATCGCACCAAGGCCAAAAGTTTTGCCGACTATCAAAAAGTGATGGGTTTATTGGCCAACACCTCCAACAACACCGTTTATGCCGATGCCGAAGGCAATATTGCGTACTGGCATGGTAATTTTTTGCCGATCCGCGACCCGAAGATCGACTGGGCAAAACCAGTGGATGGCAGCACCAAAACCACCGAATGGCGCGGCCTGCACCCTGTGGCCGAATCGATCCATTGTTACAACCCGGTCAATGGCTGGCTGCAAAATTGCAATTCTACGCCATTCACCGTAGCTGGACCCAACAGCCCAAAACCCCAAGACTACCCCGCTTACATGGCCCCCGATGGTGAAAATTTTCGCGGAATCAATGCCGTTCGGGTACTGGATCAAGAGAAAAAATATACCATTGACAAAGTAATCGCGGCCGGTTATGATACCAAACTGGCGGCCTTCGAGGTGTTGGTCCCCGCGCTGATCCGGGCTCTCGAAAAAAATACCGCCTACGATGATTCCCTTTACGCTTATTTGGCTGGCCCGGTGGCGGTGCTCCAAAAGTGGGATTACCGCAGTAGTGAAAAGTCAATTGCCACCACTTTGGCGATTGAATGGGGCCAAAAACTGCTCCCGGCCATTAGTCGGACATTGGTACCGGGCAATGATCGGCCCGATCAGGTGGCCAAGGCCAAGCAATTTGCCAATGCCGCCTCCGCAAATGAATTGTTGATCCCCATGCTGGAGGTAGTGCGGGAATTGACCAAAAAATTTGGACGGTGGCAATTGCCTTGGGGCGAGATCAACCGCTTCCAGCGGATTTCGAGCGATTTGAGCCAACCGTATAACGATGCCAAACCCAGCTTGCCCGTAGGTTTTGCCTCCTCCATGTGGGGAATGTTGCCCTCCTACACCAGCCAGTATTTCCCCGGTACCCAAAAAAGATATGGCGTCAACGGCAATAGTTTTGTGTGTGCAGTAGAGTTTGGTGAGCGGATCCGAGCCAAATCGTTACTGGCCGGGGGCCAAAGTGGTGACATCACCTCCAAACATTTTTCCGATCAAGCCTCAATGTACACCAAAGGCCAATTCAAAGAAGTTCTTTTTTACAAAGAAGATGTACTCAAACACGCTGAAAAAACGTATCATCCGGGCGAATAAAAGCCAGCAAACTAAGTAGAAAAGTGAATAGAAAATAATGGTCATTCAGCTTTATTTGCAAGCCATCGCAGCACAAAACTGCAAAAAAGCCAATGCCGAATATCATTCATTTTTGCTAGGAGTGAAACTTACCATATTGGTTATCAATATAGTACTTTCATTGTCAACGAACCTGATTTTACTTGTACCACTACCTAACCGATACTCACTATGGCCTACGCCACATTTGACGAAAGTCTATTTCCGATCATCCTAATTACTTTTTCTGAAGCTGATCCATCCAAAGAGGCATTTGAAGAATACCTAGCCCAATTATTGGCACTTTATGACCGCAAACAAACCGTTAGTTTTGTGTTTGATGCCAGCAAAAGCCGTATTTTATCGGCCGACCGGCGGACGGAGCAAGCCAATTGGCTCAAGAAAAATGCGGAAGTTATTGGCAAATACCAGAAATGTGCCGTTTTTGTGTTGCCAAACTTGGTAGTGCGTCTGCTTTTTGATGCCATCTTGGCCATCAACGGTTTCCCCTCCCCTTTTGCGGTGGTTAAAAGTGTGGACGAAGGGATTAAAACCGCCCGAGAAAAGCTGGGGTTGGACCTAAACCAGCAGGGCTAGCTTTCCTACAAACGTTTTTGGGCCTAATTCCCCAAAAACCAGTTGCCAACCAAGCAAGGGAACAAGTAATTGAAAATCAATGGCTTGACACAATAAAGTTGATTGGTTTATCTCCAGTGCAGGTGCTCGGCCAACCAATTGCCGTCATTTTGGGCTATTTTTGGGGCGATAAATTTACCGCTTGCCAACCATGAAACAGCAGCTTGCCCAAATTGCCCTTTTGGTCAACGACTATGACGAAGCCATCGAGTTTTATACCCAAAAACTCCATTTCCAGTTGGTGGAAGACACGGTACTCAGCCCAAGCAAGCGCTGGGTGCTGGTAGCCCCGCCCGGCTCGGACGGTTGCCGGTTATTGTTGGCCAAAGCCACCAACCCTTCCCAACAGCAGCAGGTGGGCAACCAAACCGGGGGCCGGGTTTTCTTGTTCTTGCACACCGATGATTTCTGGCGCGACTATCGAGAAATGTTGGCCCAAGCGATCCATTTTGTTCGTCCACCAAGCGAAGAAACTTACGGCACCGTGGCCGTTTTTGCGGATCTCTATGGCAATTTATGGGATTTGATCGGGCCAAACCACTGATCGCGAATCGCTTACGCTTCTTCCACCTTAACCAATCCTCCCAGTGCCAAAAAAAACTTCCCCCAATTTTCAGATGATTGCCCAAACCATGTTTGGCATGGAAGATTTGCTCATGGCAGAATTGGCGGCATTGGGCGCACAAAACATTGAAAAATTAAACCGCGCAGTCAGCTTTTTTGGCGATTTGGGTTTCATGTACAAGGCCAATCTTTGCCTGCGCACTGCCCTGCGCGTACTGACGCCCATCCAGTCTTTTCAGGTCAAGCATGAGCGGGACTTGTACAATGCGATCAAGCTCATCCCATGGGAGGAGTACTTGGATGTGGATGGCACATTGGCCATCAATTGCTCGCTCCACTCCTCACTGTTCAACCATTCCCAATTCTTGGAGCAAAAAACCAAGGATGCGATCGTGGATCGGTTCCGGGAAAAATATGGCCGCCGCCCCTCTGTGGATCTCCAAAAGCCCAGCCTAAGAGTAAATTTATTTATTAGCCAAGAAAATTGTGCGGTATCTTTGGACAGCTCTGGCGACTCACTCCACAAACGGGGCTACCGGGATCAGACCAACTTGGCCCCGCTCAACGAAGTGTTGGCCGCTGGGCTGGTGCTCCTCAGTGGCTGGGATCGGCGCAGCAACTTGGTGGATCCCATGTGTGGCTCGGGCACCATCCTAATCGAGGCTGCCCTGCTGGCGGCCAACATCCCACCGGGCAGTTTTCAAGCCGAATTTGGCTTTGAGAAATGGAAAAACTTTGACCAAGAACTGTGGGACAATATTTATGACGTCGCCATGAACAAGATCACCGATTTTGCCCCGCCAATCCTTGGCAGTGATATCTCCAAACACGTGGCCCGCAAGGCCGTCATCAATGTCAACGAAGCCAATTTGAAGAACCGGATCAAAATTGAAAATCATGCCTTTGCCGATCTGCCCGCGCCCGAAGGCGGTGGCGTGCTGATCCTCAACCCGCCCTACGGCGAGCGGATGGACAAAGATGAGGACATCAACGAGGTTTATAAGTCTATCGGGAACACCCTGAAACAAAAATGGGCCGGTTACGATGCATGGATCATTACCTCCAACCTAGAAGCGGCCAAGCACATCCGCTTAAATCCCAAACCGAAGATAAAACTCTTCAATGGCCCACTCGAATGCCGGTTTATGCGCTACGAACTGTACAGTGGCAGCCGGCGTGTTGAAAAAAATGATCAGTTGGTCAGCTGACCTGTTGCGACTGGCTGCTTGGGCTGGTTTCATAGGCCATAAAGAACCATCCAATTGCCACAAAAAAGCCTTCGCAATGCGCGAAGGCTTTTTT
>JAYUVL010000314.1:0-3852 GCA_043754075.1 Cytophagales bacterium
ACAGGACAACCACCCCATAGAACTGGGCACCAGCGAAATCGCTGAACAAAAATGGTCGTACCTGCACGAAGACCCGTTCAGGGCGGGGCTTGTTGCCGGGCCTGGTGTTTTTGTTTGGTTGATCCATCCATGCAAGTCTGAAGACTTGCCCCATGACCGGCACAAGTCGCGCTTCGCTAAGACTTGCGCCAGTGGGAACTACAAGGACCAAACGGTGGGGTTCGTCTATCGCTTTGTGGCGGGCTAGCCGCCCATTGCTGGGATTGCACCCTCCCCAGCCTATTTCCGACTGCGCCGGGGCCGGACCAAGAGCACCGAGGCCACTGGGCGTTCGCCGGTTTTGTCGGAGGGCGAGTTGATGATTTGCCCGTTGACGACCAACGTGGTGGAGCCGCCACCATCGAGGTTCAGGGCTTCGTGCGCTCCCAAGCCGAGGAACATGTCGGCCAGTTCATCAAAATTTGCCCCCTCGCTGCGGGCTTGCCGTCCATCGACCACCAGTAAGAGCATTTTTCGGTCTTTGGTGTAGCCAACTGCGGTGCGGGGATGCAGTTGGGCCATGTTGCCACCGAACAATTCTTCGCGGTCGGTAATGCGCTTTTGGCCGTTGTGGACCAAGACGGGCCCTCCGCCCGCTATTTCGCTCATCCGCCAAGGTTTGCGGCGACTGGGCAGTTTTTTGGTGGGTGCTGGCTGGCTCAGGTCATTCTTCAAGGGATTGGGGCTGGCGTATTCCCACACTTGGCCTTGGCTCACGAAAGCCCAAGCTACATCGGGGCGGCGGCCCCGCAGACCGAAGGCGCCCCGCGTGGGGTACAGGGAGCGGTTTTGCCCCTGTTTGTCCTTGCGGAACAGGGGAACTTGGGCCGGGGCAATCAGTTGGCCGCCACTGGCCAAGAGGCTCACCGACGAGCGCTTGTCTTGGGCGGTATCGGGCCGAAAGGTAAAAAAACCGCCATTGATGGCAATGATCGCGTCACTTTGCTCGGCCAATTTGGAAGTTAGTTCCAGCCCCTGGCCAGCTTTGGCGGGAAAACTCTTGGTTTCCAATCGTTTGTCTGTCAAATCTACGATCGCACAAAACGCATGGACGGTACGGCCGGAGGGAAGTTTGCCCTGAAACTCCAGTACTTGGATGGCGGTGGGCAAAGCTGGAACAAAATCTTGACGGGTTTGCCAATCAAGCCGGTATTGGGCTTGGCTGGGGCAATGCGCCAAGCACCCCAAGCCCAAAATAACGAAAACGAGTTTCACAGTGAGCGGAAACCAAGGGCGATGTTCAGCCATGTACGAAAAAATGCCAAGCTGGCAATTAGAAAGGAAGGGCCGGGACAGGTAATGTGGCCTTTGACCAGGAAAATCAAAAAAATCGCTCAGTTAGTGGGTGAAAGCCCACTCCGATCAATGAACGGCTGTCTGCTCGTCCAAACGGTTCTTCAGGATGATTATCACTTCTTTGACCAATCCTTCAACAATGGCGAACTGGACGATGAGTTTGTCAGGACTTTCTTCACGGGCCGCCAAGGTATTCATCCTTACTTGCCCTTCCAACAGATCATTGACCCCCAACACGGCAACGCTCGAGCGGACTTTGTGGTTTAGGAACCGGATTTTGTTAAGATCGTGATCGGCCACGTGTTGTTTCATCTCGTCCAAATATTCTATAAACTGACCAATGTAAACGTCGAGCAATTGCTTGGAAAACTCAAGGTCGCCCATGGTCAGCTTGTCAAACTTTTCAAAGTCAATTTGCATGGATAGGAAAAGCTAGTTGATAAACGCCGTTTAAAATCATGACGGCAAAGATACAGTTTATTCAATTAACTTTGTAGCCATGAAGAGGATTGTCGATCTGGTTCTACCGCCCAATATCGCCTACGATGATGCCCTTTTCCGGCAGCATGTTGTCGGGGAGTTGGGCCTGGCCAGTGTAGTACCCAGCCAGTTGGCGGTGCGGATGCTCAAACGGTCGGTCGATGCCCGGGCCCGGCAGGTGAAGGTCAATGTGCGGGCCGCAATCTGGGCCGACGAAGCCCCCGAGCCGCCCATTGTTTTCCAAAAAGCGTACCCCGATGTGCGCCAAGCCCAGCAGGCAATCGTGGTGGGGGCTGGGCCAGCGGGAATGTTTGCCGCCCTCCGGTTGATTGAGCGGGGCATCAAGCCGGTGTTGATCGAGCGGGGCAGTGACGTGCGGGCCCGGCGGCGGGATCTGGCCGCCATCAACAAAGACCAGATCGTGAACCCAGAATCCAACTATTGTTTTGGCGAAGGGGGGGCGGGTACTTATTCCGATGGCAAACTCTACACCCGGTCGACCAAACGGGGTGATTTCCGGCGGATTTTGGAAATTTTCGTTGCCCACGGAGCCAGTCAAGATGTTCTGGTCGATGCCCACCCCCACATCGGGACCAACAAACTGCCCCAGATCGTGACTGCCCTGCGCGAGAGCATCTTGGGCGCGGGGGGGGAAGTATTGTTCAACACCAAAGTCACCGACCTATGGCTGGAAAGTGGCGAGATCCGGGGAGTGGTGTTGCAAAACGGGGAAAAACTGGCCGGGATCGGGGTTATCTTGGCCACCGGCCACTCGGCCCGCGATGTTTTTCACCTGCTCAAGGCCCGGGGCGTCCTCATTGAGGCCAAACCTTTTGCTTTGGGGGTGCGGATTGAGCACTCGCAAGCCATGATCGATCAGTTCCAATACCACACCAGCGAGCGGGGGCCTTATCTGCCCGCCTCCTCGTATTCATTGGTGAGCCAAGTCAACTACAGGGGCCAAGACAAAGGGGTGTTTTCGTTTTGTATGTGCCCGGGCGGCTTCATTGTGCCGGCCGCCACCGCCCCCGGCGAGCTAGTGGTAAACGGGATGTCACCCTCGCGGCGCAACTCCAAGTTTGCCAATTCGGGCATCGTCGTGTCGGTGGATGAGGCCGATTGGCAGCCATTCAGCCAGTACGGGGAGTTGGCCGGGCTCGCGTTCCAGCAATCGGTGGAGCAGTTGGCGTGCCAGTTGGCCGGGGGCACTCAGCAGGCCCCCGCCCAGCGAATGGTGGATTTTGTCAATAACAAAGTATCCAGTTCGCTGCCCGAAACCTCTTACCAGCCGGGCTTGGCGGCAGTACGGCTCGATGAGGTGCTGCCGCCCCAGATTGCTTACCGGCTGCGGAAGGGTTTTCAAGATTTTGGGGCCAAAATGCGCGGCTACCTCACCAATGAAGCCGTGATCGTGGGCGTGGAAAGCCGCACCTCGTCCCCGGTGCGCATCCCCCGCGACTGGGACACCTGCGAGCACCCCCAAGTCAAGCGCCTGTTTCCCTGTGGCGAAGGGGCTGGCTACGCCGGCGGCATTGCGTCGGCGGCCATGGACGGTGAACGCTGCGCCGATTACCTGGCCCAATTGTATGCCAAACCACTGGTTACCCCCTTGTCCCATCGTTAACCCACCCCAAATCGTTTGTATGCAGTGCCGTGATTAGTCGGTGAACTGCCCGATCGGTTGCCCAATTCCGCCAAAGTTTACTCACGACCAAAAATTTAGATCTTGGCCCAATAAAACAAACCATGCCTGGCCAAGGTTGCCGGCTATTTTGCGGAAACCTGCCGACCAAACATTGACCTGTTCAGGTCAATGCGGTCAATTTTTAAACAAAAAACCGACAATGAAAAATAAATATAAGCTATAAATTGCTTTAAATTACCAAAAAGCGATTTATGAGCTTATTTTAAACACGACAACATTTTTTTGCCATTATCAACGTAAACTATTTTTTATAAAAAAAGTGCTAAATTAGCCCGTCGTATGGTTAATGGAACAAAAATGGAGGCCTATGCCATCATTACACGCAAGAAGGC
>JAYUVL010000315.1:0-14321 GCA_043754075.1 Cytophagales bacterium
TGAATGGGGCCGGAGGGCACCCAGCTTTTCCGGGAAATTTACATGATTTTTCGGCAAAAACTTATTGGCGGGAAAAATGGGTGCGTCCTGGTGCCCAAGCGACGGTCAAGTATCGGCCAAAAAATGGATCGATAAATTTGGCTGTCTTGGCCAAAGGGGGTTGATTGCGAGTAGCGCTTGTAGCGGTAGGCGCGGCGTGGCTGGGTGTGTTGGTGATTGCTCACCAAGAATAGGCCGTATGAAAGCCTACAACTAATCATTAATTTACAACCTGAGTAGTTACAGTGACTGGGCAAGCCAGCTTGGCTTTTCGGTGTGGCAATGCTTCCTTGGCAAGTTGGGGTCAATGAACTTGCCAGAGATTCCCCCCTACAAAATCTGGCCGGCGATCTGGCTCAGGCTGTGCACCTCAAAAGTAACCGCTTTTTGGTGGGCCCACTTGGCTGGGTTAAAATACAGCGTGTCCATCCCAGCCGCGGGGGCCAAGGTCCCTACAGATCGGCCACCCATTCGGCCATGCGCCGCTCGGCGTAGGTCTCGTTGGTGCCGGGAAGTTGAAACCCCACGTGGCCACCTTGGGTGGTCATTTCCAAGTGCAGAAAAGGATGCTGTTCAGCTATTTGCACCGGAAAGCAAGCGGGGGTGAGAAAGGGATCGTTTAGCGCGTTGATGAGCAGCAACGGCACCCGCACCTGGTCCACAAACCCGATGGCACTCACTTGCGCATAATAATCGGTGGCATTCCGAAATCCGTGGAGCGGGGCCGTGTAGGCGTTGTCAAAGTCCTCGAACAACTGGATCTTGTCATAATCGCGGTAACTGATCCGATCGGGCATCAGCGCGGCTTTGGCTTTGATCTTTGCCCCCAGTTTTTGCAAAAACCGCTTGGTATAGAATTTTTTGTTTGGCTTGGCCAGTTCTTCGCCACATTCGGCCAAGGTACAGGGCACCGACACGGCGACGGCCCGTTTGATTTCAGGGCGAACCTGCTCCCCCCGCTCGCCCAGATATTTGATGGTCATGCTGCCCCCCAAGCTAAACCCCACCAACACCACGGTTTGGTAATGGTTCTTTTGGATGGCATGATCCACCACCAACGCCAGATCGGGGGTGTCGCCATGGTGGTAGAACCGGGGCAAGCGGTTCATTTCGCCGCTGCAACTGCGGCAGTTCCAACCCAGCCCATCCCACCCTTGGGCCCGCAATTTTTTGATCACCCCGCGCACATAGTGACGGTCGGCGCTGCCCTCCAGCCCGTGAGTAACGATTACCAACTTCGCGCTGCCTTGGGTAGCCCAGTCCAAATCCAAAAAATCCCCATCGGGGGTGTTGATGCGCTCGCGCACGTAAGAAAAACCCTTCACTTTGCGAAAAAAGCTGGGTATCACCGTCTGCAAGTGTGGGTTGTTAAAATAGTAGAACGGAGGATGATAATGGCTAACGGTCTGTACGGGCATGGCAATGGTCAACTACTTGGATAGCATAAAGGGATCTGCGCGCCCAATACCAAAACACAAGCCAAGGGCGGGTGCTGGCTACCAAGGTTGGGGCCAGCATATAAAGGCAAAGTACACCATTTTGGCCAACATTTTTAAACCAAGGGGGCGATTTATCGCTAAATTGAGCGAAGAGGGCTATTAAGCCCAGTTTGCCCGGAGCAACTTAGGTTCGTTGATTGGCTATCCTTATTTTTGCCTTATCATTGGCTGCCATGTATTCGCCTTGTTCCCTTAAATGATTGAAGAACTAATAGTTATCGGCATTTTGATTGCTCTCAACGGCCTTTTCTCCATGTCGGAGATCGCCATTGTCTCCTCCCGAAAGTCCCGGTTGGAAGAGATGTTGCGCCGGGGCAACCTGCGGGCCAAAACAGTGCTCCAAATTGCTGAGTCACCCAATCATTTCTTGTCCACAGTTCAAGTGGGCATCACCTCCATCGGGATTTTGAACGGTATTTTTGCCGGGGCTACCATTTCCCAAGAAATGGCCAAATGGCTGGCCCAAACGGGGCTGTCGGCCAGCGCCAGTGATAAACTAGCGGTGATTTGTGTGGTGGTGGTGGTCACTTACCTCTCCATAGTAGTGGGCGAACTGCTGCCCAAGCGCATCGGAATGACCAACCCGGAGAGCATTTCGTTGCTGGTGGCCCGGCCCATGCTGCTGATTTCCCGGGCGACGGCCCCCTTTGTTTGGCTGTTGAGCACCTCCACCGATTTGCTGGTCAAGCTGCTCAATATCAAAAAACACGCTGGATCGGCCGTGACCGAGGACGAGATCAAAGCCATGGTCACCGAGGGTGCTTCGGTGGGAGCGATCCAAGAAATCGAACAGGACATCGTGGAGCGGGTGTTCCACTTGGGCGACCAGCGCGTCGCCGCCCTGATGACCAGCCGCAATGACTTGGTATGGCTCAATGTGACCGATACCCCGACCGTGGCCCACCAGAAAATTGCCCAAAACCACCACTCGGCCTATCCCCTATGCGATGGGGAATTGGATCACATCTTGGGGATAGTATATGCCAAAGACCTTTTTGTAGCTATGCTCGAGGGCCAAGCCTTTGATCTCCGCAAATTCGTCAAACCCGTCAATATCTTGCCGGAGAGCGCCAAAGCTTATTGGGCCTTGGAAAAGTTCAAGGAAACCAAGATCCACCATGGCGTAGTGGTGGACGAGTACGGCACTGTGGGGGGCTACATTGTGATGAAAGACATCCTCGATGCTCTGGTGGGCGACATCAATGAACAGGAAGCGATCCAGATCGTGCAGCGGGCCGACAACTCTTGGCTCATCGATGGCCGACTGCCCTTCTTTGAATTCTTGCACGAATTTGGGCTCCGGCAGGACAACCCCAGCGCAAATTTCCACACCATCAGCGGATTGGTGATCCACGTGCTCAAACGGATCCCAACCACTGGCGACAAGTTCGAGTGGGATGCTTTCCAGTTTGAGGTGGTGGACATGGACGGCAACCGGATCGACAAAATCATGATGACCAAGTTGGATCCGTCAAAATAGGCGGGCCAGAAAACCGCTGTTGCTGGGCGGGTGCTAGCTGCTTACCCGATGCTGCGCTTAATGTTGGCCGCGAGGGCATTGAGGCGGGCATCGATGCGCTGATAGTCCGGTCAATCTGCTCGGCGTTGTGGATTGCGGAAAAAACTAGGCAAAAAGTGGGCTCACAAGGGTGGGGGAGTTGAAAAAGTAAAAAAGTTGAGCAAAGTATAACACTCGAGTGTAGCAAATGGGCTCACTCTTTTCAAACAAAAAGTTAAGTTAGTTTATATGCTTTAAGAGTAATAGGATACTCGCCAAATTGACGTTGCTATTTTGGCTAATTCTAATTGTCTCTTATCTAAAACATTGGCATTCCATTCAAGATAGTTGATTCTTCTGGCCATTTCAAATGCGCTGGTTTCAAATATTGTGATTTTTTCTTCATAGCTTTTATTGCCTACGTTTCTGTTTTTACCTGCTTCTAAAAGTGTGTAATTGCCAATTCTAAAAATATATTTTTCCCATACATTTTTTGCAAAATGCTTTTCCCATTCTTCGCTCGGATTTTCAGGAAGGATGTGCTCTATGGTTGCATTATGTTCTTCAAAGTCATAAGAGTTGTTACTCAGCTGATTTTCTAATTCAAAAAGAATATATCTGATTAGTTTCTTGTTTCTGCGTGTATTGAGGGATAGGGTCGAGAAATCATTCTTAAAGTCAGTATCACTCAAGTACAATTCTGTAATCTCTTCCGCTAACTGTTGTGGTGTTGCTATTTCGCCACTACCAATTTTTATTGCTGCTTTATTGTAAACTTCTTCTAATCTACCACTGTGATAGCCTCCCACAACAGTAGAACGAAATGAAACAACGGTTATGATTTTGAGTATTTTATCAAAATAGTTAAACAATTTATCATAGGAAATCAACAAAATGGGAAGACATTGTTTTACTTGAAAAATCTCCAATTCTTTAATACGCTTCTTGGTTTCCTTATCTCCGCGCCATAGTTCGTCGGCTGAATTGTTGAGGGCGATATACAGTTCAGCATTTTTCTCTAATTCTTCAAGTAAATAGAAAAGATGTTCTGCATTCTGAATTTTCGCCCTTATATTTTTATAAAGGTATTCTTGTCGCACTAGTTTATTTCTTGAAACCCAATAATGACGTAGAAATACAGGAAAGTTATCTAACCCAACCGTGTCAACTATCCTATTCCATTGGGAACGAACATGAGGCAGATCAATCGCTGACACCAAAGAAAACAAATAA
Source organism: Cytophagales bacterium (assembly GCA_043754075.1). GTDB lineage: Bacteria > Bacteroidota > Bacteroidia > Cytophagales > Thermoflexibacteraceae > JALONO01. Next base: position 4,270 of record JAYUVL010000315.1, read on the forward strand.
TTTTTCAATAAATCAGTAATGGTCAAACCTACCCCTCTTGAATTGAGGGTTTCAAAAACGGTATAGGCACGCAGTTCATTTTCAACAATAATTTGAATGAACATCAATCTCTCTGCAACAATATCGTTCAAAAATTTAGCGATTTCCTCGCCTTTAGGATTAGGTTCAAAATATTGGGTTACTTTTTCCTGAAAGAACCTGTATGCTTTTAGTAATAGTTTATCCGAATCGTTAAAGTTTCGTAGTGTCGCCGGAGTTTTTAGTGTCAGGATATAAGACTGGAAAAAAGTATTGTTATTTTCATTCAGGTTCAATTTACTAAAATAAGTAAGCGAAGAAGGATCTTTATCGCCTATAAATTTACTGCTTAGTAGTTTTACTCTTTCTTCATTGGCCTCTTTCTCAATATTATTTTGAGCCAATTCTTTTATTTTGGCAATGCACGCCAAAGCAATGACAGTAATAGTGGTTAGTCTTTGTTGGCCGTCAATAATATTAAATCGCTTATTTCCCTTACTTTGCAACACAATAGCTCCCATATAGTGAACAGAGTTGCTTTCCAAAACCAGTAAAATATCTGCCCACAAGTCTTCCCAATTATCCTCTTTCCAAGAATAATCACGCTGGTACAAAGGCACAATGTATTTTTTGCCATTGCCTAAGACTTCATTACTATTGACTGTTTTTGTATCCAGTAAGTTGTTATTTTCCATTCTTTTATCATTGTAGCTCTCTAAACACATTGGCCACCCCCAAAATAAACGCTACCTCGGCGTTATTGGGTCAAAAACTTCACTGATTTCCATTTTGACCGCTTTATTGGCTGTCTAAGATAGCACGACCACTACCAATTTCCAAATGGATTGGCGGTTTTTGCGATTATTGGTAGACAGACTGACCGGTGGATCGCGCAACGGGGCACGGTGAAGGCGATCACCCGTCGCTGCGCTTAATGTTGGCCCCCAGGGCATTGAGGCGGGCATCGATGCGCTGGTAGCCCCGGTCAATCTGCTCGGCATTGCGGATCACGCTGGTGCCACTGGCCGACAGGGCCGCGATCAGCAGCGATACACCCGCCCGGATGTCGGGCGAGGTCATCGGGATGCCGCGCAGCGAGTGCTTGCGGTCCAGCCCGATGACGGTGGCCCGGTGCGGGTCGCACAGGATGATCTGGGCACCCATGTCGATCAACTTATCGACAAAGAACAACCGGCTCTCAAACATTTTTTGGTGGATCAGCACCGTTCCCTTGGCCTGAGTGGCCGTTACCAGCACGATGCTCAACAGATCGGGGGTGAAGCCGGGCCAGGGCGCATCGGCAATGGTGAGGATTGACCCATCAATAAATTTATCGATGTAATAATGTTTTTGGGCAGGAATGTGGATATCGTCCCCCACGAACACCATTTGGATGCCCAGCCGCTGGAACACCGCCGGGATCATGCCCAGCATATCGATGCGGGCATTTTTGATCGTGATCTCAGAGGCGGTCATGGCGGCCAGGCCAATGAAACTGCCGATCTCGATCATGTCGGGCAGCATGGTGTGGACCGTACCACCCAAGCTGTCCACGCCCGTGATTGTGAGCAGGTTGGAGCCTACTCCGGTAATCTTCGCCCCCATCCGGTTCAGCATAGCGCACAACTGCTGGATATAGGGCTCGCAGGCGGCGTTGTAGATCGTGGTGGTGCCCTTGGCCAGCACGGCGGTCATCACGATGTTGGCCGTGCCCGTGACGGAGGCTTCGTCCAGCAAAATGTAGGTGCCCTGCAATTGGCTGGCGTCGATGTGGTAGAAATGGTCGTCCATGTCGTAGTTGAACCGTGCCCCGAGTTTTTGGAAACCCAAAAAGTGGGTATCCAGCCGACGGCGGCCAATTTTATCGCCCCCCGGTTTGGGCATTTTGCTCTTGCCAAAGCGGGCCAGGAGTGGGCCGAGGATCATGATAGAACCGCGCAGGGCGGCGGCTTTTTCGCGAAAAGAGGTGGTTTCCAGAAAATCGATGTTCACCGACTGGGCACAAAATTCATAGGAAGCCCCCGATGCGTTTTCCCCCACCCGATTGACCGCCACGCCCATGGCTGCCAACAGTTCAATGAGTTTGTTGACATCCCGAATTTCGGGCACGTGGTGGATGGTAACGGTCTCGGCGGTGAGCAGCACCGCACACAGGATTTGCAGGGCCTCATTTTTGGCCCCCTGTGGCACAATCTCGCCCTTTAATTGAGCACCCCCGGTAACTTCAAAAGTAGTCATGGATCGAGTTCCTGTTATTAGCTTGTTTTTGGCCGCAATTTGTACCAAAAGTTCTTGATTTACTATCATTGCCACCGCTACGGATCACAAAAGCAGTCAATGACCAATGGCTTACCCAAATGGGGGCAACTTGCCCATTCCAAAACCCGTACTTGTCTAAGCCGGTTTGCCAGCGGCTTGGCCATGCCCAAATGAAAAAGAAATACCTCCGTCCAATGATCATCACCAGCTCGATTGTCACGGCCCTTGGCCTGCTGCTTTTTGTCTATTTGCAACAAGCCAAGTTTGGGCACCCCCCCACCGGGGCCCGCGCCACGCGCATCAAACAATCGCCCCACTACCGGGCTGGCAAGTTTCAGAACCTCAGCCCTACGCCCGACTTGACCGAGGGAGTAGGTTATTGGACGGTCCTCCGAGAATTTCTGTTTGATAAAAGCCCACGCAGCCAGCCAATAGATAGCCTGCCCAACCAAAAAACCAACCTGCTAGCGTTGGCCCCGGACCAGCATATATTGGTCTGGTTTGGCCATTCGTCTTATTTTATTCAGGTGGATGGCAAAAAAATCTTGGTCGACCCGGTATTGAGCGGCAGCGCCTCGCCCATTCCGAGCACCACCCGAAGCTTCCCCGGCACAGATGTGTACCACCCCGACGATCTGCCCGCCATCGATTACCTGTTCATCTCCCATGACCACTGGGACCACCTCGACCACCAGACGATCCAACAACTCCGGCCAAAAATCAATAAAGTAATCTGCGGATTGGGTACTGGCCAACATTTGGAACATTGGGGGTTTGTGCCCGCGCAGATCATTGAGCGCGATTGGGACGAGAAAATCGATCTGGATCTGGGATTTGTGGTCCATACCGCTCCAGCCCGCCATTTTTCGGGCCGGGGCCTGGCCCGCAACCAATCCCTGTGGATGTCTTATGTGCTCCAAACGCCCACGATGAGCATCTACCTCGGGGGCGACTCAGGCTACGACACCCATTTTGCCCAGATCGGCCGCACCCATGGCCCGTTTGATCTGGCCATTTTGGAGTGTGGGCAATACGACAAAAGCTGGAAATACATCCACATGATGCCCGAGGAGGTGGTGCAAGCCAGCATTGACCTGCGGGCCACGTACCTGCTCCCCGTGCACTGGGGCAAGTTTCTCCTGGCCAACCACGCTTGGGACGCGCCCATTATCCAGGTCATGGCACAGGCCAAGGCCCGCCAAGTTGCGGTTTGGGCTCCGATGATCGGCCAAACGGTAAACCTGAAAGATAGTAGTACCTTTGTTCTTTGGTGGGAGAACGTTCGGTAAAATCCCGGTATTCCGCATTGTTTCATTTTTTGGCCACTTGGCTCCAACACATTGGCCTCAAAAGATCTTTTCAAAATCCGGCTATTGGCCATTACCCTGGGGCTGGGCATCGTGCTCACGGGGGTGAAATTTTATGCCTTCTTCCTCACCAACTCCAACGCTATTTTCACTGATGCCCTAGAGTCCATTGCCAATATCACCGCTGGGGCCGTTGCCCTGTTCAGTATCATCAAATCGGCCAAGCCGCGCGATGCCGATCACCCCTATGGTCACGGAAAGGTGGAGTTTCTCTCCTCGGGCTTTGAGGCCATGCTCATTATGGCTGCCGGCGTGGCCATTGTGATCAAAGCGGTGCTGGGCTTTATGGACCCTCAGCCATTGGCTGCGATCGATACGGGCATCTGGCTCACTGCCGGGGCCGGGGCTTTGAATTTTGGCATGGGCTGGTACTTGGCCAAAGCAGGCAAAAAGCACCATTCGCCCACCCTGCTGGCCGATGGCCAACACCTGATGTCCGACGGCTACAGCAGCGCTGGGCTGGTGGTCGGTTTGCTCGTGCTCTATTTCACCCACTTGAACTGGCTTGATGGCGTATTGGCCATTTTTTTCGGCGGACTCATCTTCTGGACTGGGTGGGGCGTGTTCCGCCGGGCCATCTCGGGGGTCATGGACGAGGCCGACATCCAATTGGTGGGGGAGGTGATCGGCGTGCTCAACCTGCACCGCCGCGACTCATGGATCGATGCCCACAACCTACGGATCATCAAATATGGCCCCCAACTGCACATCGATTGCCACGTAACGCTCCCTTGGTACTTGACCGTGCGCGATGCCCACGAAGAGACCAAGCTCATTGAAGCCACCATCAACGAAGCAATGGAGGATCGGGCGGAAATCTTTGTCCACACCGAGCCTTGCATCCCTGACTCTTGCAGCATCTGCACCCTCGCCGATTGCCCAGTCAGGCAAGCACCATTAAAGCACAAAATTGAATGGACTTGGCAAAACGCGATGGAGGACCTCAAGCACAAAGCTTAGCTTGGCAGCGCCCACCGCAGTCGGGCCGGTTCTGGTCCCTTATAACATTTGATGCTGGCCAAGCCGTAAAGAACCAAAAAATGAATGTCGGCCGAACAGCCAACCCATTGATAACCAATTTAATCTGTCAACGATCGCCTTAAAATCTTTTTGCACTTTGTATAAATCCACAAAATTATTGTAATCTTGGCCCAGAAATGAACGCCCTCAATGGCGGAACCACACCAAAATGAGGGGCAAATTTTGGCACCCAAAGCAAAAAATTATGAAAAAATCTATCCCCAGGGGAATACTTGGAATTGTTTTTATAGCGATTATTGCGGCTGGACCGCCAAAGAAAACCATGCCTTCAACTCAAAAAAGCCGGTTTGTTCACACTGTTTTCTTTTGGATGAAAGAAGGGGCCACACCCGCAGATGTGGCTGCGCTCCGAAAGGGACTGAAAAGCCTGCGCCCAATCAAAGAGATCAAAAAGCTGCATATTGGCACGCCGGCCGGCACACCGCGTGACGTGGTTGACAACTCCTATGCCTTGGCGTTGATTTTGTATTTTGACAATCGTGCGGCACATGATGCCTACCAAGTTCACCCGGTCCACAATAAATTTGTGGATGGCCACAAACAACTTTGGGCCCGGGTGCAGGTCTATGACGCATTAATGGAATAAACCACCACCCATGAACTGTGGCAGTAGTCGGCCCGACCAAAAAAAGAATAAAAAAACGCTCACACCAGTTTGTCTTAAATTTTCTTAATTTTGGCAGCCCAAAATTTGAACAAAAGATCATTCACTCAAATTCAATAACTTTATTACAATGAAGTTCTACAATTTAGATTCCGTGACCGACGCAGGTAACCCCGGAAACCTGATATTGGATGCAACCTCCAGAGAAGCCGCCGGCTTGTTGTATATTCAGCAACTGTTGACAGATCAGTTGCCCCAAGTCCTTTTGTTTGAAAACATTGCCGGCACCAGCATCCACCTCAGCGCTTACCCCTACGCCCTTAAAGCTGCTTTCGATGGTGATGATGACGACGAAGACCCGGTAGAGAGCGATGAAGACGACTTTAACGATGATGATTTCGACGACGATTACGACGATGACGACTTCGAAGATGATGACATCGACGATGACGACTTGGGCGACGACGATATCGACTTGGACGACGACATCGAAGTGGATGCCAACGACGATGATTTTGTCGATGATGATTTCGGTGGGAGTAGTGCTTGGTAAGTAACCCGAGCCACTCTACCACCTGTCTTTACTGGAAAATACGCGCACGGGGCTGGGTTTCGCTCCGTGTTTCCTATTTTTTTCTGCGGTCGACTTGGCCCATTTCACATACGCATCCAACTTGCCCATTACCACACCATGACCCAGAAACCATCGATTCCCAAGGGCACCCGCGATTTTTCGCCCGAAGTCCTGAACCGGCGCAACTATATTTTTGATACCATCCGTCAAACCTTTGTCCGGTATGGTTTCCAGCCCATCGAGACCCCAACGATGGAAAATTTGAGCACCCTCACTGGCAAATATGGCGAAGAGGGCGACCAGTTGTTGTTCCGCGTCCTCAATTCAGGCGATTTCTTGAGTGACGTCAAAGAACCGATCGCCAATTACCGCCAACTAGCCCCCAAGATTTCCGAGAAGGGCCTGCGCTATGATCTCACCGTGCCCTTTGCCCGCTACGTGGTCATGCACCAAAGCGAACTAGTGTTCCCCTTCAAACGGTACCAGATCCAGCCGGTCTGGCGGGCCGATCGCCCCCAAAAAGGCCGCTACCGCGAGTTTTACCAGTGTGATGCCGATGTGGTGGGTTCAAGCTCGCTGATTTATGAAGCCGAGTTTATCCAAATTTACGACGAAGTATTCGCCAAACTGGGCCTGCCCGTCAGCATCAAGATCAACAACCGCAAGCTGCTCCAAGGAATGGCCGAAAAAGTGGGCCAGCCCGACCTACTGATCGACATCACCACTGCCATCGATAAATTGGACAAAATTGGCCCCGAAGCCGTGCGGGCCGAACTCTTGGCCCGGGGTTTGCCCGCCGAGGCCGCCGACCAAATCGGGGCTTTTTTGGGCCTTGGCCTGGCCGACCTGCCCGCCTTCTTCGCCGATGTGACAGTGGGCCTGCAAGGCGTGGCGGAAATCGGGCAGGTATTGGCCCTGCTCGCCGGTCTCACACTGGCCAATGAGCTACAAGTGGATCTCACCCTCGCCCGGGGCCTCAACTATTACACCGGGACCATCCTGGAGGTAAAGGCCCAAGGGGTGGTCATGGGCAGCATCGGGGGCGGAGGCCGCTACGACAACCTGACGGGCGGTTTTGGCCTGCCCGGAATGCCGGGAGTGGGCATTTCTTTCGGGGCCGACCGCATCTATGATGTGATCGAGGCCCTCGACCGCTTTCCCCCCACCAACGCCCACTCCACCAAAGTCCTGTTCGTGGCCTTTGACCTGGCCGCCCAGCAGTTTGCCATGCCCCTGCTCCGGCAAGTCCGGGCCGCCGGCGTCAATGCCGAAATCTATCCCGACCCGGCCAAACTAAAAAAGCAACTGGACTATGCCAATAAAAAGCAGATCCCCTTGGTCGTGATTATTGGTTCGGAGGAAATGTCGAGTGGCCAGTTCACCGTCAAAGACATGGCCAATGGCCAGCAGTTCAAGCTGGGCACCCAAGCACTCATGGAATATTTGGCAAATTAAAAAATATCCGCTAATTTTGTGGCATTGCATCTTTAATCGGGTGTGATAAAGTTTAAGTTTTTATATAAATTAATTTGACGATGAATAAAAGCCTTCTCTTGTAGAGTTGGCTTTTTTTGTTCTGGTGTCCCCAAACTTCCTCTTACTTTCCTCCGTAAAATCAATACCTTTACCCACCCAACCCATTTTACGACCATGACCCAAGAATATGAAAAATACACGCCGCAAGATTTATTAGTATGGCAACTACTGTTTGACCATCAAATGCGATTGTTGCCCGGTTTGGCTTCCCCGGCCTTTCTGGCGGGCATCGAGAAAGTGGGCTTCCAGCGCGACCAGATCCCCAATTTCGATCAAATGAACACCCAACTGACCCAGATCACCGGGTGGCGGGTCGAGGTGGTGGAAGGTTTGATCCCCAACAAAGCATTTTTTGAGCTATTGGAAAATCGCCGCTTCCCTGCCTCCACTTGGCTCCGCAAGATGGATCAACTGGCCTACCTCGAGGAACCGGACATGTTTCACGACGTGTTTGGCCACGTGCCCCTGCTAAGCAACCAAGATTTCTGCAATTTTTTGGCCGGCCTGAGCCAAGTGGCCCTCCGGTTTATTGACAGTGAGCTGGCCATTGAACTCATTTCGCGCCTCTACTGGTACACCGTCGAGTTTGGCCTGATCGAGAATGCGGACGGCTTAAAAATCTACGGGGCGGGCATCCTTTCCTCCCAGGGCGAATCGGTTTATTGCCTCGGCGACCAGCCCCAGCGCGTGCGCTTCGACGTTGCCGAGATAATTAATACGCCCTATATCAAAGAAAAATTTCAGGAAAAATATTTTGTCATCCACACCTACCGTGAACTGATGGATTCCCTGCCCGAACTGGCCCGCCTCATCGCCCAGCACGTGGTAGAGGAAACCAGCTTGGCCGCCCAATAATTTGCCCCACCCTGCCCAGTCGTGGGCCCATTGTTCAGTTTGGCAAATTTAAATATTTTGGCGAAATGGATTCATTTATCAATCATCGTCGTCATTATTGGCAGGCGGTTGCGCGGGGCGGTGGCCAGCGCGACTGCCTGCCCACTGGCCCACGGGCGAGGATCGACCAGTTAACATAAGAGCCAACTCACTGCTCGGCATCGCGCGGAGGCCGCCGCGATTTTAATTTGTGGATCGAAGTGCGGTGATCGGCAATGGTAACGCCCTGGAGCAGGTAAAGCCCTACCCCGAAGAAAACCACCAACAGCAACGCCCCATTGCGCATGTCGCCGGTGAGTTGGGTCAAGATGCCAAAGAAGGCCGTCCCAAAAACAATGGACAACTTTTCCATCACATCGTAAAAGCTGAAAAAGGAAGCGGTGTCGTGCGTGTCCCGGGGCAGGAGCAACGCATAGGTGGAGCGCGCCATGGACTGGATGCCGCCCATCATTAAGCCCACGATAGCGGCCAAGCCAAAAAACTGGGCCTTGTCGGTGATGATGAACGCAATGATGCACACACATATCCATACAATGAGCATGGCATGAATGGTGGATATATTGCCTTTGCTCCCTGCAGTTTTGGCAAAGGCCCAAGCCCCCGGAATGGCCAACAGTTGGATCAACAAGATGGTGGCCACCAACTCGGTGTCGGTCAATTTTAGTTCCACTTTGCCAAAGGTGGCCGCCAAGAGCATGACCGTCTGCACACCAGTGCTGAAACAAAAAAACGCTAAGAGATAGCGGCGCGCACTGGGCAGCTTTCTGAGCATCCGCCATACACTTCCCAGCTCGACAAAACCTTTGGTGAGCAAATTGCCGGCGCGGGCTTGCTCCTGCAACTTGGAGGGCAAACCACTAAAGCTGTAAAGACCAAACAATAGCCACCAGGCCCCGACTGCGACAAAACTGGTCCTTTGAACGACCAAATCACTCTTGAACCCGAAAGCAATGGGATTGGCAATGACGACCAAGCAAGCAACCATCAACAAGACACTACCGACATACCCGAAGGCGTAACCCCGGGCACTCACCTCATTAAAATGCTCTTTTTTGACGATTTCTGGCAGGTAGGAATTGTAAAAAACCAAGGCACCGGTGTAGCCAATATTGCCGATGGTGAAGGCCAAAATACCAAACCAGGCATTCTTTCCCTCAAAAAAGAACAAACTCATGCACGCCAAGCTGCCCACATAGGTAAATACCTGCATGAAGAGTTTCTTTTTGTCGCCATAATCGGCAATGCCCGACAAGATGGGCGACAAGATCGCGGCAAAAAGGTAAGCAAATGACAGGGAAAATGAATAAAGAGCCGAATTGTTGATCAGGTTTCCCCCCATCGGCACCAGCCCGTCCTTGAAAGCGGCCGTGGTCACGTTGGTGTAATAAGCAGGAAACAAGGTCGAGGTAATTACCAAGTTATAGGCCGAATTTGCCCAGTCGTACATGCACCAAGCGGTAATTGTTGCTTTATTATCTTTCTGCATCTAAAAAATATTACCAGTTTGCCACAGTTTTGTTGAAAATATCTAGGATGACTTGGTCAAAAATGGTGCGGATCAATTCCTGCTCGACTTCTGATAAGTTCCGGCCCTGCGCAAAGTCCTGAAAGAAGGAAAACTCTTGTTCAAAGCTCTGGGTATCATCTTTGGAGTTAACGTAATTCACCTTGATGGAGATAGTAAGCCGTTGTTGGCCAGCCAATTGGGCAAACTGGGTGCCATCTTGCCCGGGTTGGGAGACGGTGCCGGCGGTTGGGG
>JAYUVL010000316.1:0-10608 GCA_043754075.1 Cytophagales bacterium
ATTTTGAAATAATCACTAAAATGTGCAAAAACAATGTCAAGCTACCCACATAGAGCGCTTCGGCATTGAAAATGCGCCTTGTTCAAACGTGCTTTATGACAAGCACAATGAAGTCATGGCTTTTGCAAAAGACTGATTATTGGGTGGCGGTACAGAGTTGCAACAACTAATCTGTGTCGGACTTAGCACAATCTGGGCGGAAATGCTGGATTTCAAGATATGCGCTCCCAATTCTCCCACAGCAATAAATCCCAAATTGTACATTTTATCGTTCCCCCAACCTCGCAGGTGACCCGACCTAGCTCAATGATCGGCCAAACGATCAAGGACCCGATCCACGACCTCGTGCTTGTTGAAACTGGCCGCGAACTGTTTCACCCGTTCGGCCACCAACATATCCTGAAGACGGATTTTTTTGGCCAACGTGATGCCATCCAGCGTGCGGCAGCGGCTCAGGGCGACGTACAACTGCCCAGCCGCAAACGTACCCGCGCCCAAGTCGAGGTGGAGCCGGTCAAAAGTGAGCCCCTGCGACTTGTGGATGGTGATGGCCCAAGCCAATCGGAGCGGAAATTGGGTATAGCTGCCCAGCACTTCGGACTCGATGAGATCTTTGTCGGCATTGTAGGCATAAAGCGTATTGTCCCAACTGGTGCGGGCCACCTCGTGCACTTCACCATCTTCGGTTTCCACCTTGATTATTTTTTCTTCCAGTGAATGAACTTGGCCAATGGTGCCGTTCATCCAGCGCCCCTCGCGATCATTGCGCAAGAACATCACTTGAGCGCCCACTTTGAGCCGGAGCTGGAAATCGGCGGGGTAGGTGCGCATTTCAAACTCGCCGTTGATCGTGCCCTCGTACGTGCGCTCTGGGGCGTGCAGGCTGGTCAGCTCGGCCAAGTTGAGGCGGTCGGCCAGGTCGTTGCGGGTGGTGAGGGTGATGCTGAACCCGGTCTGCTCAAGGGGCGAGAGGTTGGGCACGTAGCGGGCATTCAGTTCTTGGACGTCGTCCCAACTGGCCTCGCTCCGTCGAATCTTGTCCAGCAGGCCAACAAAGCTCAGATCGCGCTGCCGATATACCTTCTGCAACTCGATGCACAACAGCGGGCGGCCTTCGTTGGCCAAGCGGCGAAACACGTGGGCCTCAAAAAAGTACGGTGTTTTGTAGAGCGTCTGCAAAATCTCGGCCTCGGGTTTGTCGCGCTGCACTACGGGCTCCAACTGAAAAATATCTCCGATGAAGATGACCTGCTTGCCCCCAAAAGGTTGGTGGGGGTTGGCGTTCCGGCGCAGGGCCGTGTCAATGGCATCCACCAGATCGGCCCGCACCATCGACACTTCATCGATGATCAAGGTGTCCATTTTCTCGATGATCAGCCGTTTGTCCGATTCGTGGTGAAATTTTTTTATTCCTCTGTCCTCGGGCAAAATGGGGCGCAATGGGAACTGGAAAAAGGAATGGATCGTTTGCCCTTTCACGTTCATGGCCGCTATGCCCGTGGGGGCCACAATGACGAACTGCTTTTTGATCGTCTCGACGAGGTAGCGCAGAAATGTCGACTTGCCCGTGCCGGCCTTGCCCGTCAGAAAAATAGAGTGGTCGGTGCGCTCAATGATTTTGAGGGCTCGCTGGAGTTCGGGGTTGTCAGAATCAAAAAGTGCTTCTACGGCGGCCACTGCGTTGGGGATATAAGGTCAAAATTACCGTTTTAATGGTCATTTGGCAAACTTAAAGCCAGAACGAGGGGATAAAACTCAACCCCTGGCAGATCATAAAACTCTACCGGGGGTTGGTTTATCAGCAACCAAGCTAAAACATTGCTTTTTGGCCAAGGGCATCACCCGGGGACCGGGGCCGCCCGCGCACCGAGCTACAACGATTGGTCGTCGGTTGCTTGGCTGGCATCGATCATGCCCCAGCCAAATTGGCTGCTGCGGTTGGGGTAATTGCTGCTCGACAAGATGAGTTTATCCAAAATTTGTTGACGGGTGAGGGTTGGAAACTTTGACCACACCAAAGCGGCCATGCCAGCAGTTTGGGCGGTAGCCACCGATGATCCACCCACCGAACTGGGCCAGTTGCCTTGGTTAGCGGTGGTGATGGGCTTCACTCCGTCAACATTCCGCTCCATCACGACGATAAAATCAATTTGTGAACCATCATGACAATCGGTACAGCGCTGCAAATTCTCTTTTATGCCCGTGACCGCTTGCACTTCGTTCAAGCTGGCTGGGAAAATGACCCCAACCCAGCCCGAACTCCAGCCAAACGACGTACCGCCCGCGCAAAACATGAGTTTGCCCCGGCTGTTGGCCAAGCGGATGGCATCGGTGATTTGTGAACTGCTTGTGATCCGCCCCAGCGACATGGAGACGATGCGGATGTCGGCCCGGTTGGCGGCCAGCACGAAGGCATCGGCCACCCCGCGCACTTCCCGCGAAGCATCGAGGAACACGTCTTCGCTGGCCCGCACCGTGACCAGGTTGGCGTTGTAGGCAATCCCTACTGCATTGCCCACCGTGCCCCAGGGAGCAGCCAAGGCACCGGCCATCGCCGTACCGTGTCCGCAAACGTCGTTGGGGGTTTCGGCCGGCCCAGTCGGGATCCCCAAGAAAGTGGGCCGGGGGAGTGTGACCAGTTTTTCAATGGTGCGCCCTGCCGATGCCCCTTGATTGAAACCACTGCCAAACGCGGGCTGGTTGGCACTAATGCCCGTATCGATGATCATCACCTTGGTGCCCGCCCCAGTACTGCTCGACCAAGCCCCCGCAATTTGGTGGTAGGGATGGTTCCAAGAGGCTTTGGCGTTGGGCGAAATGACGGAAAAGTGCGTGCCCGCTTGCAGGTTGAATTCTTCATTGTTGCTGCCGCAACCGCTCGAGCTTTCGGTGCGCCCGTTGCTAACACCCTGGCCGGCTGGTAGTTCTATGGTGGGCTCGTAGCCCATTGGCTCGGCGTAGCGCACCAGCGGCGAGGCCCGGAGGAGCTCGATCGTGCGCAAGCTGGTGACTTTGAGGTTAAGGACGGGCAGGGCGGTTTCGTCAAACACCACCAACTCCTCGCGACGCAGGTCGGGGTTGGTGCGCCGTTCCTCCTCCCATACGAGATCGAGCACGGCTTGGCGGGCAGCCGCCCAGTCACCCTGGCGGGGGGCAATTTCGCCCAGTTGATCTTCCAAGGCTTTGGCCGATAATTGTTCGGGCTTGTAGCCGATGGACATCACCCCATCCGAGGTGCGCAGGGCGTTCCACACCACCCCGACGGGAGCGGTATTCCAGTCAAAAACAGCATTCTGTCGCTTAACCGTTTGCCAGATATGGGCATCAATGGCTGGGCGGTCAAGTACAGTAGCTCTCAAGTCGGGGGCCAATTCTTCGGTGGCCCGGCTACAGCCCAACAAGGCAATGGCCAACACGGACGAGTAAATAATTGCTTTCATTTTCAGTAAAGTAAAAGGGTGGGATGTACTTGGGCCAAGTTAAGAAAAAAAATCAAATCAAAAAATTCGATCCCAATGAGTCGCCAATGTTGGGCGGACTTTCCAGGAGGGTCTGGGCAATCTGAATGGGTTACGGGAGATGGCCTTGCTGTTCGGCAAGTTGAAACCACTAAGAGAGGCGACAAGTTGCCTACCGAAAAATGGCCAGAAATAGGGCCACCAGCTAGCCATTGACCTTCTGTTGTTTTGCTCGGTTTTAACATCTCAATGGTGGTTTAGGTTAAAAAAATCTTTTTGACTCAACCTTTTAGTCCCACCCTCTGTTCGGATTTCGTATATTTTTTAAAACCCATAAATTTTATCATGAAAAAGTTCATTAAAGTTTCAACTTTGCTTTTGGCAATCGCTTTCTCCTCGGCCGCAATGGCACAAACTAAGGACATTGTTGATATTGCCGTTGGTTCCAAAGCCCACACCACGTTGGTGGCCGCTCTTGGTGCCGCAGACTTGGTCACCACCCTCAAAGGTGCCGGCCCTTTCACCGTGTTCGCACCAGCGAATGATGCTTTTGCAAAATTGCCCGCTGGCACAGTTGACAATCTATTGAAGGCAGAAAACAAGGCAACGCTGGCCAAAATTCTCACTTACCACGTGGTGGCAGGCAATCTTGATGCAAAAGCAGTATTGAAAGCCATCAAAAAGGGCAAAGGCAAAGTAGCGTTGACTACCGTAAGTGGTGGCAAGCTTACCGCCTCTTTGGCCGACGGTAAAGTAAAGTTGACCGACGAAAAGGGGGCGTATCCTACGTCTCCACGGCCGACTTGAAAGGTAGCAACGGCGTCATCCACGTGATCGATACGGTGTTGATGCCCAAGTAAGCAATGGGACCCTGCCCACAAAAAAGCACCTTTCGCCGGGTGCTTTTTTGTGGGCAAACAGAACGCTTAGGCGCCGTCACTCGTTAAACAAAACAGGTGGCCATTCTTGCCCCCCGCAATGCACCGTAGCACTGAAAATGCGGGGAAATGAAAAAACCGACTCGTCAACGCAGTATGATTTTTGCTAAACTTGTCATATCATTCACTGAAACAGTTTGCGTATGTTGGATCAAATAGCTGGTTATGCCTTGGCAAGCCTGCACGCATGGGGAGCCGTGCCAGTGGAAGTGCCACCAGAGTTGGGATTGTTTGAGGCTACGGTGCGCGAAGCATCCGTGCGAATGGAAAGCCGCGCATGGCACAACGACCACTTTCGGCTGTGCCGCCTCACCCGCCTGTTCGGGCGGGTGCAAATGCTCAATTTTGTGGCTTATCCCCGAACCGAGTATGAACAGCCGATTTTTGCGACCGATATCGTGATTTTTGGCGATAAACTGCGGGTTTGCTACATTGATGCCATGCCGCTGTTCCCCAATGAGGCGGCGTACGATGCCCGATTTGTGGCCCCGTTTGTGCCCCTGCACGAACGGAGCTTGATCCTAGCCCCGCGCTACGACTTGAAATTGGAATGGAGCAACCATTTTATCGGTCGGGCTGCTTGCCTGGCCTCTGAACCGCCCGACCATGATCTGACGGCCTTTGCTGCGTTATGGCTCGATTACTGGCAGTTGTATGGGCGTTTGGTGGCCCAAATGCAGCCCACCAGCCCCGAGCGGGCAATGGCAGTGGCCAAGTGGCACCACACCTACAACCACGAACACGCCGAAATAGAGAGCCAGCGCAACCCAATCATGCACTATTTTGGCCGGGAAATGGGTGAGCGCTACGTGCGCGAGTTTCTGTTTTCCGAAACTTTGGGCACCCAGCCCATAAATAAATAGGAGCCACCAAGCAACCACCCAATGAATTAACTGGTTACGTGTATAAACCATTTTGTTATGTACCTAAGCTTTCGTCCCCTTTTACTGCTTTTCTTTGGGCTCTCTTTTGCGCTGCTGGTGGCTTGCACTTTGGACAAAAGTATTCCAATTAAACTGCCTGCCTACGAACGCCAGCTGTTTGTCGAGTGTTACTTGGAGCCCGGGCAACCCTATCGGCTGGCCTTGCAGGAGAGTGTGGGCTTTTTCTCGTCACCGGAGCTCCCGGCTGTATCGGGGGCACGGGTGGTCATCACCCACCGGGGCGAGCAGATAGTGCTCCAAAACCGGCTAGTGGTGGACAGTGCCCAGCGCCGGGCGTACAATTACGTGGCCAACCGCCTCGTGCCGGCCAATTTTAGCAATAATTTCACCCTCGAGATCACTGACCAGCAAGGCCGGCGGCTCACTGGGCGCACCAGTTTGTTGCGGCCAGTGGCGCTCTCGCTGGTCACTTGGGCTTTCCGTGAGCGTGACTCGGCCGCTTACCTCTTTTCCCGCTTCTGGGACAATGGGAACGAGGAAAACTACTACCGGTATATTACCCACAAGGGCCGCATCCAGCCAAACAGCCGTGAGCAAGACCTCGAGCTGTCGGACAACTCGTTCAATGGTCAATTTATGGCCCTTTCTTCTAGTTACAATTACAAAGCTGGCGACACCCTGACGGCTACTCTCTACCACATTGAGAAGGCCTACTACGATTTTCTGGAATCGACCGAAGATGCTTATTTTGCCAACATAAGCCCGTTTAACCAGCCGTCAGCCATCCGGTCGAATGTGCAGGGCGGCATCGGGATTTTCACTGGGCTTACTTACGATCGGCGAACTGTCTTCATCCGTTGACCAAGCCCGTTCTCTATGACGGTTTAGTATTCGCCAAAAAAATTAAAACGCCAAATATGGTTTGAGCTTGGCAATTTTGGCCGCATCGATGAGCTTGGTCTTGAGCAAGTCCTCGGCGGTGGCATAAGGCCCATGTTGCGCCCGATAGTTCACGATCACTTGGGCCAATTTGTAGCCAATGTAGGGATGGACTTTCAGCGTGTTAACATCGGCAGTGTTGATATTGAGGGTTTTCACCTCGGGAGTTGGGGCGAGGATCACCATTTTTTGTAGTTCCGCCAATGTTTCGGGCGAGAGGCCATAGATCTCCTGCAACTGCTCCAACTGGTGGAAGCCCCCCAAACCGCTGCGGAATTTGACGATCCGGGCCGATAGCACTGGGCCGATTCCGCGCACGGTGGACAGTTGGGCAGTATCCGCTAAATTTAGGTCAAATTTTTCAGCAACCACCCGTTTGGCTTCGGTTGGGTATCGGGGACGGGATTCGGTTACTGGATCCGCTGAAGTTTTGTTGGATTCATTGCCCGCAAAAGCTGATTTCTCTCGTTCAAAATTTTCGGGCAGATCGATAAAGGCAGCCAATCGCTGGTATTCGGCAGGTGGAAAGCCGTATATCTTTTGCAGGTCGCGTTTGATCCGGAACTGGCCACCTTTGCTGCGGTACTTGACGATGCGCTCGGCCAGCCACGGTTTGAGCCCCAAGGCCCGCCACTGATCTACGGTCAATGCATTGGGATTGAAACTTTTGAGGGCAATGTTGGCGACTTCGCTCGGGATTGGCCCCCCATCATTTGGGATCGGGCCCCCATTGGCAGCCGTAGCTTGGGCCTCGGCTACTTTGATCTCGGTCAATGCCTGCGCCAGCATCGCTTGGTCTTGTTGATAGTCGGCCCTGGTATAGCCATTGACCGGGAAACCGTACTTGACCACTAGCGGGAGCAAGAGCGTAGCGACCAACAAACTGCCAAGCACCAGGAAACCATTCACCTCTTGGGGTGAGAAGCCAAGGGCATTCTCGAGCCATTGTTTAATTTTTTTGTCCATAAATCATTTGTTTTATCGCCAACCCTGTGGGACGGAATCAGCCTTTTTCTCCTTAAACTTAAATAAATTCAGTATATTTACAAATAACAAGCAGGGTAAGCGGCTTGGAAAATCAACAGCCCGATTGCAGCCCCAGAACCGCCGAATGAGCGCACTCGTCCGGCCCAAAATTACAAAAAGGCAGTCCACCGTTCGGGCGGGTATATGCACACGGGTGCTGGCCGCCGTGGTACTGTGCCGCCCCGGGCGGCATGATGGCAGCAGTAAACCTACGGCCAGTCTAATTCTATCTTGTTGTCTCGACTATAACCGTTGAAAAAAGCTTCAAAATCATAGAAAAGATTCAGGTCACAAGCCCAGATCGGCACCTTGTACCACATAAAGAAGGGGGGCAGATCAAGTGTGAGCAATAGCGGCCGATGGCCCGGCGGGGGTGGCTGGCTAAACAATTCGCCGATGCTTGCCTGATCGGTACGGAAACTGGGTACAGTGCCCCGGACGCGCGATATGAAGGCCACGTTTTCCCTCACGGTCCGGCCCCGGTAACTGAACGAGGACCGGAACCACACCTCCCCGCTGTCCAGCCCGATCCGTTGGCGCACCCGCAGGTTGCTGTCCAGTTCCATGATGTTGCGCAGCGGCCACCTGGCCTGCAACTCAACACTATCAAGGAAGGTGCTCCCATAGTGAAAGTTGTAGTATGTCCTTTGCTGGTGGTCAAAAACAAAATAGTTGTCAACCGTAACCCCACCCCCAAACGTAGAGAATTGGAACACGCTGAACCCCTCATAAGGAAACACAAACGCTTCAAGCTTGGCGAACTTGCCCGGTAGGTTGCCCAAATAATAGGCCCCGTTTGTCCCCCTCTCCACTTGTACACAACTACTGTCGGGGCAGGCTCCGACCCGGCCCACGGGCCTGAATGCCCCCCACGAAAACTCCCGGTAGTATTCCGTCGTGTCCACCGAGGAAATAGTATGGAAGTTGTACCTGCCCGAGCGCAGGGAATCCAATACTTGCCCGATATACAGCCCCGGGGCCGGTTTGCCCACCGGGGCCGGGCCGCCGCTGGCGGCAGCGGCCAGCATGAGCACTGTAATGACCAAAAGTAGCTTTTGCATGGTGCTTGGTGGTGTTTTATTTGATAAAGTGCCACTGGATCGGTTTACCAGTGCCCGAAAGCAAATGGGCTTGGCGCATCCGCAATCTGATGTCAAATACGGGGCGGCAGGTCTGTCAAAGAACTTGTCGCGCACGCTCCGAGCCACTGTTGAAGAGGTGGCAGCTTAGTGAACCACCCATCAACAAAGTGGGACAGAAACCGGTTTTTTCTCCTTAAACTTAAACAAATTCAGTATATTTACAAAAAACAAGCAGGGTAAGCGGCTTAAAAACCAGTGTGCAAATGGCCAACCGCGATCCAATGGCCACTTCACCAACAGGCTGAATTGGCCCGGTCGGCGGCAGGTACCGACCGAAAAACTGCCAACCATTTGCCCAATGACTTGTTTTGATCATCAATGACCGCCCCGTGGCTTTGCCCCGTGGTTTTTTTCGCACAGCATCCTGGCACTTTTCAACCATGCGACAGCTTACTTTACTTTTTCTGCTGGCAATCGCCCCGTCAGTTTGGGGGCAAACAATCCCCGTCTATGCTTTCTATGACTCGGTACGGGTGAGTGCCGGCGGGCGGGCATTGCCCGATCCATGGGCGGGCGGGCTAAACGCTGCCCAGTTCTCCACCTTGGACCTCAACGGCGACCGCCGCCCCGATCTGGTCGTATTTGACCGCACGGCCAATGTATTGCTCCCCTTTATCAGCACCGCCTCGGGTTACCAGTCGGCTCCTGAATACGCGGCGCTTTTTCCCCCTGAACTTGAAAACTGGTGCCTGCTGGTCGACTATGATGGCGATGGGCGCAAGGATATTTTTACCCATGCCAACCTGGGGGTGCGGGTGTTCCGCAACGAGACCCCGGCGGGAGGGCAACTCACCTTCCGCTTGGCCCGCCAATCCCTGCCTGTTCGCGGTTTGAGTGGCAACGTGTTCAACCTGAGCCTAGATGCCACCGATATCCCCGCCATTACCGATGTGGACAACGATGGGGACTTGGACATTCTCAACTTTGTTCCGGCCGTTGGCAATTCGGTGGAATTCAACCGCAACGTGAGCCGGGAGCGTTTTGGCCATTCGGACAGCTTGGTTTTTGAGCGGGCCACTGCCCGTTGGGGCAATTTCGACGAGTGCGCCCAATGCAATGAGTTCAAGTTCGGCCCCAACACCTGCCGTTCAGAGGGAGTAGAGCACGCGGGCTCCACCCTGCTGGCCCTGGATCTAAATGGTGACTCGATCAAAGACCTGCTGCTGGGCGATGTGAGTTGCAGCAACCTGATTGCCCTACAAAACGTGGGCACGGCCCGGGAAGCCAATTTCACCGGCTTCAACCCAGCGTTCCCCACTTCGCGCCCGGTGAACATTCCCGTGTTCCCGGCGGCCTATGCCGAAGATGTGGATCAAGATGGCATTTTGGATCTATTGGTTAGCCCCAATGCCGACCGCAACGACGGCCTACAAATTGATTTTGTCAATTCGGCCTGGTTCTACAAAAACATCGGCACCAATGCCCAACCCGATTTTCAATTCCGCCAAACCAATTTCTTGCAGGACCGGATGATTGAGGTGGGCGAAGGCAGCAAACCCGCTTTTGTTGATGTGGACGGGGACGGTGATTTGGACATGCTGGTGAGCACGGCCGGGCAGAGGCGCAGTGCGGCGGAGGGTTTTCGGGCCCGGATCTACCTCTTTGACAATACCGGAACGTCGGCCAACCCCCAGTTCAATTTGTTGAACGACAATTACTTGGATCTCCATGCGCTCAATGTGCGCTTCGCCCGGATCAGCGTGGCCGACCTGAACAACGACCGTATGCCCGATCTGGTGCTGGGCTACACGCCCAATGTCCCGCTGTCGTCGCGGGGGCAACTGGCCTATGTGCTCAACACCGCTGCCACCGGGCAAGGGCTGCGGGTCAGCTTGGCCAATTTACAGCCATTGACGGTGGAAGGATTTGGCACCAACGACGAGGCCCTGTTCATCAATGTCGATGCCGACAATGACCTTGATCTGTTAGTGGGCAAAACGACCGGCGCTTTGCAATACCACGAGAACACCGGCAATTTGACTTTTGCCCTGCGCAACCCACAAGCGGGCGGGATCGCGGGCGACTTGATCAGTTTGGGGCTTAGCTTGGCCGTGGCCGATCTCACCCGCGACGGCCAACCCGACTTGATCACCGGCGATCGGGGTGGCCAGTTATTGATCTACCCCAATTTCTTGCGAAATTTTGGGGGCAACTGGATCCCCCAGCGCGAGTGGGTGCTCAATCGACTCACCAATCGGACCGGTGCCTATGCTTTTGGCTA
>JAYUVL010000317.1:0-3000 GCA_043754075.1 Cytophagales bacterium
CCCCGGTTGGGATCCATTACGTTGGCATCACCATTGGCCGATCCATCGGGATTGAGACTATGAATGATGTTGATGTGAAAACCGGCCACTTCGGTTTCATAGTAACCGATCAATACGGGGCTGATCGCCAGTTTTTCCCCGATGAACGATTTGTCAAAAGTGCCGCGCTTGACGATGTACTGCATTCTTATGGTGGGGGAGGCCATGATCTTGACCAAGTTGTCGGCCGTTACCGTCCCATAATCGGGGCTTTCCTCGTTGTGATTCCAATACTGGGCAAACTGGTTGATCAAATTCAATTGGGAGGTGTGGGAGCGGCCGGGCGACATGCTCCCCAGCCACCAGTCCAGTCCGGCAGCCCAGCAAGCAGTTTGATCAATCTGGGCTACCGCCCGTGGGTAATTACTCGAATTCATTGGCCAAGCCATAATTGTACAAATTAAGTTTAGTGAAAACTCTACAGAAAAGTCGGTTAGGCAAAATGGGGCGGGATGCTTCTGGAGCTGAACCGGAACACGGGGGCTTCTCAAGACCTTAAACCAATCTGACCACTCCCATTGCGGGTAAGTCTATTTTGGGGCCGAGTAGCGGTTGTTACCTCGGCCGTAGTACAAACCGTAATCTCCCGGCCTTTGATCCACCCACGCAGGGCACCAGCTCAAAGACCGGCGGTGAAACGTCCCTATCGCCCATTTAGGCAGCAGGTTTTTTAAGATTACTTGTTTAGGGTGGAAAACTAGGCAACTAAACTTAAAATTACAATGAACAAAACCCTTGTTTAGCCGAGAGTATAACCAAAGTTAGGCACCAGGACCAATCATTTGAGTGTGGTTCCCGGGTTTGCGCCGCCCGGTCCAGTAGGTACCGACAAGTGGTGAGCCGGTGGCTGCCCCGTAAGCAGTAGCGCCCCAATTGGGATCTATTACGTTGGCATCACCATTGGCCGGCCCGATCCCAGCCCGGCGCAAAGTGGTGGAACAATCAACAACGGGAGTGGGAGCGGGCGGGCGACACGCACCCGCTCCACCCGCCTAGGCCGCCGCCCAAAGTTCATTGGCCGGATCATCATTGGCAAAGCCAAGTTCACTGAAAACCGGCAAAAAACCGCTCAAGCAAAATGGGGCATTACATTGCCGTTGGGACTGAACCGGAACACGGGGCCTTCCCAAGCCCCAAAATCGATCCGGCCACTGCCGTCGCGGTAGTAGGTGTATGCTTGGGTGCGCACGGCGGCAATCACCTCGGCCCCGGTGTAGACTGCTATCTCGCGGCATAGTTGCCGTCCGTTGCTCACGCCCGGCACGGTGTCGGCCGTGGCACAGGCATGGATGGTCATGATCTGCACCAGGCCAGCCAGCGCCGAGAAGACGGACACATTGCCCAGACCGATACCTTCGCGGCCCAGTTGAAGACCAAAACCGCCCCTTACTTGGCTTTGCATATCGACACCGACCACGCCTTCGTAGCCGTGGCACATGATGTGCAGTTCACCAATGCCACCGTGGCCCCGGGCATCACCCGCAATGTGCGACAGGGTCCAATTGAGCGAAATGTGTTCATTCGTACGGTAAAGGCGGTAGCCAGCGGCTGAACCAGGGGGGCGCCCAGTCAGGCGCCGATCGTGTAATACTGCGTTAGCAATCATGTCAAGTAGTAGAAATTTAGTGAAAAATGGCTTTTTGAGTCAACTTAGCAACTTGATTTTCAATTATTTGAATAAAATATTCCCAGACTAAATATAATTGGCGATGGACAGGCCCCGAAAATGGGCCGGACCAGTCATCGGCGAACAAGGAACCCTAGGGCCCAGCTAGGTTTGCCCAACCAATGGTTTACCGCCACCAGCCCCGGCCAGAAAAGGCGGAGTCATAATTAATAGACGATCGGACATCAATCTTGGCGGCCTGGAACGATCGCCGCACCAACCACACTCCGGTGTTGGTTCCCGTCAGCCGGGCCAGGGCCATTTGCCAGGGCAGGGCCTCGCGGTGGCTCAGCTCGGTACCCCAGCCCATGATGTTGCTGATGGTCTCCTTGGTCACTCCGTAGCACTTGGCGGAGTTGTTGTCGCCCGAAGCCTTGCAGGCATCCTCAACGGCACTCACCCCTGAGTGCTGCAGGCCCAGCGAGTGCCCGATCTCGTGCAGGTGGGTTTTGTGGGTCACGGTAACACTTGGGCCCGCATCAGTGGTAACGTCCAGTGTCTTGGGCTTCAGATCGCCGCTGTCGTAGAGGCCAGCATTGGACCGAAAATCCATGTTGGTGGCCACCGCCGAACCATCCGACTTTTTCTTGGTCACATACACCACGTCGATGCTGGTGTGGGCCAGTTCGGGCTTGCTGACCAGCTCTAATTTAAAGCGGCAGTTGATGGCTGGCCGCACGCTGCAGTTTTTGATATTGACCCGGTAGGCCGCTCCAGAACCTTCGGTGGTGGGCACATGCACCCACGGCGGGGTCCAGATGGGCGGCCCAGCGGCCAAACTGGACGAAAACGAATGGATGTATTCATAGTCCAGTTCGTCCCAGTTGGGATTGCTGTGCCAAAGCCAAAAACTGTTGTCCCAAAACTTTTCGCCCTCGCTCTTGTAAGTTTCGCAAAACGTTTTCCACTCGGCGGCGGGCCAGTTGTCGGCCTCAAATTCAACGTTGTCGTGATCTTTGACGGTGCGTTTGCCCCCAGTTTTGGCCTGCAAGCAAACTTTGAGGGTGAGCGTCAGATCCAAATTGAAGGCATAGCCCCGGACCAAGCTGGCATCAAACTTGCCAAAATTGACCACTATGTTGTTGATGGTTTTGGGTGCGAAGGTCATGGGTTTGTCAATTGCAAAAAAGTGGGATCGCTAGGGGTAACATAACCAAGAGTTGGTAAATGTACCTTTTATGACAACAATGGCAAAAAAAGATTTTTTGGGGCCATTTAGGACCGTGACCGCTGGCCCCGCCACAGCTTGGCAAAGCCCCTTGATGCTCAACAGCAACCAGGGCCGTCAATTCACA